>DAHWTK010000071.1 GCA_027328825.1 Nitrospirota bacterium | reverse complement strand
CCGTTCGTCGGCCCGGCGCGGAAAATCTGCTCCCGCAGGGCGATTATCTTCTGAGAATTCCCGATTATCGAGCAACGGCCCTCGAATTTTTCTTTCAGCGAACGGTTCTCTTCTTCGAGGCGGGATTTATCAAGGCCGTTTTTTACGGAAAGGGAGAGCTTGTCGAGCGAGAGCGGCTTTTCGATGAAGTCGTACGCGCCGAGCTTCACGGCCTTAACGGCGGTGTCGATTGTCCCGTGCCCGGACATGACGATGACGGGGAGGGTCGCTGAAAACTCGCGCAGCTTGCCGAGCGTCTCCAGGCCGTCCATCCCAGGCATCCAGACGTCGAGAAGCACCAGGTCCGGGAGCGCGTCCTTTGCGGACTTTAAGCCCTCCGCGCCACTCTCCGCCGTGGAGACCTCGTATCCCTCGTCCGCCAGTATGTCGCCCACGGACTTAAGGATTGATTTTTCGTCGTCGATTATGAGGATGTGGGGCAACTAAAATACTCCTATTTATCTTCTGATTCTTTTAATAATTTTATTTTTGAAAAAATTGGCAGGGAATTTAAATCTGGGAAAAGTTTCTTAACTTCCTGCCCTGCGTTCAAAGAAGGATGAATTTCGGTTCCTTTAAGTAATAAATCAGACATTAATTTTATAGATACCTTTAATCTTTCAATAGATTCATTATCTTTTAAAGTTATATTATCCGCTATATTTCTTGCCTCCATATCAACAAGAGAATTTATTAGCTCCTCATCTTTTTCTTTTAAGTTATCTAAAAAATCATTTTTTGTTTTTATTGATCTCAAATATTCTTTAGCAATTTCGGCCTTAGCTCTTTGCTCATTGATAACAGCGGCAGCCCAAGCGACATTTCCAATTAATGTAACTGCAGCGACAGTTTTTAAAAAAATTACTACCCATAAAGACCCTTGCTCCCAACCTTTCACCTCTACGACACCTTGTGTTACATCATTCATAACAGCAAGTTGCAACGATCTTTGCAATGAATCTAGATTTTTTACAATATCCTCCATATTTTTTCCACAGGGGAATTTTATATTTATAAAATTTTCATCCTGATCCACGGTTGCTGTTTTTAAAAAATCGAAAACAGCCTTGGCATTGGAAATAACTAAATTTCCGAAATTGGCTTTTTTTTCTGCCTCCAAAGGATTATTAAAATAGGCCGCATCTGTTATAGATTTAGTCAATACATCGTCCGTTTTTATTTTTGCGATTATTGGTTCCAGAAAAGGAAGTCTTAGCTCTTCCGCCATAAATAAAAATTTGCGGTATTTAACCAAATTCATTATTGCTGTGGGTTGATTGCCCGGTATTAAAATACTAGAATCACCAAAAGGCAGCCCTTCCAACTTTTTTCTTACTATACTTAAGCTCATTAAATCCTCCTTTTACATTACCCTGCCGGAAGCTCTATCACGAACTTCGCACCCTTGGGGTTATTGCCTTCCGCGCGGATGTAGCCGCCGTGGTCGGAGACGATGCGACTGACGATGGCAAGTCCCAGGCCGGTACCGGATTTCTTCTTGGAGAAATACGGCTGGAAAAGCTTCTCCCGGTCCTCCAAAAGTATGCCGGGGCCGTCGTCCGAGACGACTATGCGCGCGATGCGCGAAGGCTTGTCGTAAGAGGTTGCGACGCGGATCTCGCCCTTGCCGTCCATGGCGGTAACGGCGTTATCGAAGAGGTTTAAGAACACGCGCTTTATCTGCTCTGCGTCAACCTTCACGGCGGGCATGTCCGGGTCGAACTCCCTGACTATCTCGATGTCCCTGTGCGCGCCGTCGAAGACGGAAGCGGCCTCATCTATGATGCCGTGAATGTCGGACGTCACCGGCTGGCACTCCGGCATCCGGGCGAAGCGCGAGAACTCGTCCACCAGCGTCTTCATCCCGTCCACCTGCGTTATTATCATCTGCGTACACTCGTCGATTATTTTGCCGTAGTCTTCCGCGCCTTCCATATATTTTTTCCGGAGCCTCTGCGCGGAAAGCTGAATCGGCGTGAGCGGATTTTTCACCTCGTGTGCGATACGCCGCGCGACTTCCTTCCAGGCCGCGGCGCGCTGTGCCCGGATAAGCTCCGTCATGTCGTCGAACACGACGAGCGTGCCGATGTATCCGCCCTGGGCGTCACGGAGGGGCGAGACGAAGAGCCGGAGGTTTAACACCTTGCGCCCGACGCCTATCTGGACTTCCTTCTCGATGCCGGAGCCGTCCTCGTTCATCGGGCCGATCTGTTCGCGGATTTCTTCGAGCTGATGAAATTCGAATATGTCCCTGTAGCCCCTGCCCAGGACGCTTCCCGCGTCCATACCGAGGATGCGCTCGGCGGCCTCGTTAAAGGTGATAATCCTGCCGCCGCGGTCTATCGTGAGCACGCCCGTATTGACGTTTTCGAGCACGGTCTCCATGAACTGGCGCCTCTCTTCCAGGAGCTCGTTGGCGCGGCTAAGGGTATCGTTGGCCTGGTTCAGGCGGTGGCGGGAGAACTTCAGGTCGCGCGTCATACGCTTGAAGGAGTCCACGAGAACGCCGATTTCGTCGCTTGCGGACAGGTCTATTTTCACTTCGTAGTCGCCCTTGGATATCCTGTCCGTCGCCTCGGCAAGCTTTGTGATGGGTACGGTTATGATACGCGAGAGATACAGGCCGAACCAGAGCGCGGCAAAGAGTATGACAAGGGTTATCAGCATGAAGGAGAGCAGGTAGCTTTCCTTCAGGGGGTTCTTGAACGTGCGCAGGCTCCAGTAATGCTCGTAGAACCTCGAAACATCCGCGAGGTTCGCGGACATCGCTGACGGCATGACGTAACTTGCGACGACTACCCCGGCTGGCCTGCCGGAATGGTCTCTGAATACCGCCGCACCGCTTATTACCTCGCGGGAACGCCTTATCCTGGTGGTCGAGACGGGCCTTCCCTCTTTCAGGGCCTTTTCGATGAAGTTCCTGTCCGCCCGCGCCCAGGAGAGGCCGCCCCGCCCGGCCACGGCCAGAAGCTTCTTTTTACCGGAATAAACCTCGACCATATCCACCCTGTATCTTGCCCGCGCCTTCATGGAAAGCGAATTATAATCGACCGGCGCTTTATTTCCGGAAATAGAGCCCGAGAGCCGAATGGCCGATTGCATGGCGTCTTTGGTTTTCTCCTCCTTGTATGAGCGGGCGATGGATATGGAGTCCAGAACGGCGCGCTCTATGCGGGGGCCGAACCAGTCTTTTACGCTGCCGGACAAAAGGCCGTTTGCGGCAATGAAAAGCAGTCCGGCGGGCACGATGGAAAGCCCGATAAACGCAGTAACCAGCTTGGTTTTGAAACCAGCTCCGAAGGGGCTTTTTTTCTTCTCGAAATATATCTTGGCAAGCTGGCGGCCAATCAGGAGCAGGAGGACGACAAGCAGGATGACATTTACGTTCAACAGGCCGAGGGTTATGACATTGCCGAGAAGCGGCCTGTGCTGGCGGGACTTCAGGATTATTTCCACCGCGGTGGCGGCTATCGTCAGGAGTAGAAAACCCGCGATGAGTAAAAGCGTCCTCAGTCCCCTGGACGGGCCGTTATGCGGTATTTGCGGAGGAGACGAGTCGGGCATTGACTGCACTCTCTGATTTAAAAAAGTGTGTCGATAATACCACAGGGAGGTTGAAAAAGCAAGAAAAGTGCGGCGCGGCGGGAAGTGTCAGACGCGTGTCTTGAGCAGCCTTATTATTTCCCCGTCCGGGGAAATAAACCGCGCCGCGGAATATATCGGAGCGGTCGGATTATGCCCCCGGACGGCCTTTTCCAACTCCGGAACCGTCCGCGGCGCGCCGTCCTCGGCCTGAAGGTTCAGGACTATGACATCCGCCTTTTCAAGGTTCGGGAGGGCCTCCGGTTTTATCCCGGCCAGGTCTGTGTCCGTAACAAAAAACGAAATATCCGGTTTCAGAAACCTCGCGGCGGCGTTACCTTCGATAATGACCCCCGGCGCGCCGGATTGATATACCATATCGAAGGCGATCGATAGCGCATCGGATACGTCTCTCTCTCCCGCGCGTATAAGGATGACTTCCCCCGCCCCGGCGTCTTTCAGCACCCTTGTGTCCATGCCCTCGCGCATAATCTCGACCATATCGTCCGTAACAGAGACCATGAGGTCGGCATGGCTCACTTTTATAGCGGCGAAACCGGGAAGAAGTTTTATCAAAAGCGTCGCCAGAAGCGTCTTTCCAACGCCGCCATGAGCGCCGGAAACGGTGATTATACGGAGAGTTGGCGCAGACGAAGTCATTTCATCCACATGCCGGTTCATTTAGAAAACCACCACCGCCTTGAGAGACTCCCGCGCCTTCGCGGTAAGCCGGAAGGCATCCCCGGCATTCTCAAGCGGAAATTTATGCGTTATGATTTTTTCTATAGGAATTGCCCCGATGGAGAGCAGCCGAAGGGCCTCGCGCGTGTCGTCCGGACCGCAGGAGTAGCTCTGTATTATATTGATTTCCTTGAAATAAAGCGCGTTCGGCTCAATCCGGAGCGTCTCTCCGGGCGGCGGCGGAGTGAAGAACAGGACCGTCCCGCCAGGCGCCGCGCAGGCTATTCCCTGCGCCATCGCCGAGGCATTTCCAGGCCCCACGACCACCCTGTCCGCCGCGGCTGGAGCCGCCTCAAACTTTCCAGTTAGCGGCTCTTTGCTTACATCTATCACCTCGTCCGCGCCGATTTCCAGAGCTTTTTCAAGGCGATACGGAACCATGTCCGCCCCGGTTATGCGCCCCGCGCCCATGTGCCTTGCAAGCGCAACGAAGAGCGCTCCCATGACGCCCAGACCGATTACCAGTATGCTTTCCCCTTTTTTAAGGCCAAGGCGCCTCATGCCCTTTACTACGCAGGCCAGGGGCTCGACCAGCGTCCCGGCCAGAAAATCCATATCCGGCGGGAGCTTGAGCGTGTCGCGCGAGAGGTTCACGGCGGGTATTTTCACAAATTCCGCCAGCCCCCCGGGCACTATACGGGAGCGTTTCCATGTCTCGCACAGGACAAAATCGCCGCGTCTGCACTCCCGGCATTCCCCACATGGAGCGTGGTGATGAACGAACACCCTCTCGCCCGCCCGAAAACCCGTAACACCGTCTCCTGTCTCGACAATTTCCCCCGACGGCTCATGCCCCAGGACAAGCGGCGCCTTCTTCTCGATATACCACGGCATGACGTCTCCGGAACATATCCCGCACGCCTTCATTTTAACCAGCGCCTCGCCCGGCCCTACTTCCGGGACGGGCCGCTCCTCTATGCGGATGTCGTTAAAGCTGTATAATACGGCGGCTTTCATATCTACCCGTTTGTCCTGAACAATACCTTCCCGCACCTGCCGGACTCCATAAGTTCGAACCCCTTGCGGAAGTCCTCAAGAGGAAACTCGTGCGTCACGAGTTTTGAGATGTCGAGCCGTTTTGAGGACAGAAGCCTGCTCAGGGTCTGCCATGTGGAAAATATCCCGCGTCCCGTGATGCCGTAGATACGGAGCTTCCTGAATATTACCGTCTCCGTAAGGGCTATCGGCGCCTCCCCCCGGAAAATTCCAAGAAGCGATACCCGCCCGCCCGGCGTCACCAGGGGCAGGGAGTCGAGCAGCGCGCCTTTGCTTCCCGACACCTCGAGCAGGACATCCACGCCGTCCCCAGCCGTAGCCGTCAGGACAGGCCCCCTGAGAGGCGTAACCTTCGGGTTAAGCACAATGTCCGCCCCCATCGCTTCCGCAAGCGAGAGCCGGTATTCGTTCGGGTCGGACACGATAACCCTGGCCGCGCCGCACGCCCGCGCAAGCGCCGCGCACATAAGACCTATCGGCCCCGCGCCGGTTATAAGTATTCGCTTCCCGGTTACATCCTCCGCAAGCAGGGTATCGACTGCGTTACCCAGAGGCTCCTGGAGCGTCGCTATCTGGTCGGGGATATCTGAGTGGTTGACCCAGAGGTTTTTTTCCGGGATTGCCGCGTACTGGGCGAAAACGCCGTCTCTGTCCACGCCCAGTATCTTCAGCTGGCGGCATATCTCCGGTTTTCCGGTGCGGCACTGAAGACACCTGCCACAGAATAAATGAGATTCCGCCGAGACTCGCGTGCCGGGTCTCATGCCGCTTGTTCCCGGCCCGTTCTCGACGATTTCCCCGGCGAACTCGTGCCCGACGATTACCGGCGGCTTCATGCGGCCAGCCGCCCAGGGCGACCAGTTGTATATAAGCGAATCCGTCCCGCAGACAGAGGCGTAATTTATCTTTACGAGCACCTCTCCAAAACCCGGCTCCGGCTCAGGCGCCTCTTTCAGCGCAAGCCCCGGCTCCGGGGCCTCTTTCATCACGGCAAGCATACGTTTTTCGTTTCCTCGACTTATGCCGGTCTTATCTCGGTTACGTATTCCACCTGAAGCTGCATCCAGCCGAGCTCCCCCTGGAGAAATATCTCCGTCTCCGTTACCTCTATCAGTTTTCCCCGGTAACTTATGCCGCCCGCCATGGCAATGACTTCATGCCCTACAAGCCCGGCTAAAGAATCGCTGAACATAGCTCCCCCTAATATACGCCGCTTATGACGATCTCCCGTGTTGCATCGTATGCAAGCGGGGAGCCGACCTTCCTGACCTGCGCCATGACCTTTGTCCCCGGCCCTTCTTTTGCCGGAAGCACTGTGTTATCCAGAGGCCCGTATCCTCCGAGCGGTTTCCAGCCGTCTTTCGCGCTTATGAAGAAACGGTATTCGTATTGCCTGCCCATCCCCGCCACCGGATGTGCCGTTACCTTTATGGGAGACGCAGGATTTCCCGGCTCGAACCGTCTTGCCGTAAGCTCCACGCACCGGAGCAGGCACACTGGCTCTTTCGTGAGGCGCATGGGTGTCCCCGGGTCGAAAAACTCCCCAAACGGCCTGTCCAGGGATTGCCATCCCTCCACCCGGATGACCGTGAGCAGGGGCGGCGCCGAACGGCTTCCAGACGGCAGACCAGTCTCGGGCAGGCCGGAAGAAGAGCCCGCCTCGGCCTGTGGCTGAGACGCGCCCGCGATTACGAGGTCTCCGCCCGGCTCAAGGGCTACAGACGAAGCGAAACCTTCTCCGCCGAAGCTATAAGTCCTTGAAAACAGTAGCTTTCCGTCCTTGTCATACACAATCAGGAGCCAGTCCCCTTCCTGGTTGTCCTTATAAGTCCTGCCGACGACGTATATGCGCCCCTCGTGGTCCGCGGCTACGGCGTCGCCTCTGTTTTTATATTCCGAGCCGGTGAATTTCGACGCCCAGAGAAACCGCCCCTTCGGGCTGTATTTAAGCGTAAGCGTTGTCGTCCGAGGCCGGTCGACCGGCTCGCCCTCGCTCGTCTCTCCGGTAACGATTATATCGCCGTCGTCGTCCGAGGCGATGCCGTATGCTCTTACGCTATCCGCCTGCGGCTTGAAATCGTCCTGCCAGAGGGTCCTGCCGTCCGCAGGGCTGTAACGAAGCGTCATGATGCCGTCCTGCCCTGTCCCCTGGTCTTTGTACCAGCCGGTTACCAGGACGTCGCTGTCAGGGTCCAGGGCTATACCCGTGGCCTGGGCGGGGGTGCGCAAATCCTCGTAATCCTCCCAGGCAATCTCTCCGTGTTTGCCAAACCGCACTGTATAGTAAAGAGGATAGGTCCCGGAGGAGTTCATGGCAGAGCCGGTTACGAAGATATTGCCGTAGTTGTCCGCGACGATGCCCGAAGGCCTGTTGTTGTTCATTCTGCCTGACGCATGGGCCTCCATGAGGAGGTCTCCGCCCGCGGAGTATTCTATAACCCTGTAGTCAGTATAATAAGAGCGGGAGTAGGTGTTTCGGGGGTTGTCGAGGTTGTTGCTCGCGCCCGCGACGAATATGTTCCCGTTTTCGTCGAAGGCCACGGCCTTCCCGACGTCGTTCCAGGAGTGGTCGTAACGCCTCGTCCAGAGAAGGTCGCCGCCCGGGCTGTACAGGGCGGTGAGATAGTCGAAATTGCCTGCCTGCTCGCTCGCAAACCCTGCGGCGGCGATAACTCCGCCGGGGCCTACGGCTATGGAATTCGCCTGGTCACGGTCCCGCCCGGGATTCGTGGAATAGACCGCATGCCACAGTATGTCTCCCGGCGCGGCCATGGAGTATCGAGGCAAGGCGCACAGTGCGGTTAATGTCAGCAGGACAAGAATGATTTTCATATTCCTCTGTATTTCTCAATATATCCTTAAAAAGATTCCAAGTCAACCTGTCAACCTATGGAATTTTCTTTATTTTCAGGGCCGGTTATGGTAAATATTCCTTGATGAAAATCATCCTTGTCGGCCCTGCGCATCCCCTGCGCGGGGGCATTGCTCAATTCGGCGCGCTTTTGTATAACGCGCTCGAAAAACGCGGGCACAGGGTCTCGTTTCACCGCTTTATCCGCCAGTATCCCGGTTTTCTTTTTCCCGGCAAGACGCAAAAAGACGAAAGCAAGTCCCCGGTAGAGGTGAAATCTATACCGCTCTTCGACCCCCTAAACCCCTTAAACTGGCCCCTCGAAGGCGCAAGGATTGCAAAAGAGAAGCCGGACATAATAATATTAAACTGGTGGATGCCGTTTTTCGGCCCGTCCTATTTCGCAGTATTGCTTATTGCGAGGCTACTCT
>DAHWTK010000070.1 GCA_027328825.1 Nitrospirota bacterium | reverse complement strand
ACCGCAGAACAGAGGTAACACGCAACGCACCGCTCCTCGCCCTCAGGGTCGCGCGTAAGGACTATTCTCCAGCGCGCGCGGGGGGAAAGCGGTTTCTTCTCTTCCGGGTATTGTATCGTCACGGGCTTTCTGAACATCTCCCGGAGAGTCGTCGCAAACGCCTCGAAAAGCCCTGCGAAGAAGCGGCTCATAGGCGCCCCCAGTGGAACACGAGGGCAAGGAAGCCCGTCAGGATGACGTTTAAAAGCGATAACGGCACAAGGAATTTCCAGCCCATATGCATGAGCTGGTCGTAGCGGAGCCTTGGGAGGGTGGCCCGCATCCATATGAAGAAAAATGCTATTACCGCCGCCTTGACGAAGAACCAGAAAAAGGAAAGCCATAAAGGCCCCGGCCCGTGCCAGCCGCCGAGATAGAACGTAACGGCGAGCGCTGACAGAACGATTATGTTCACGTATTCGCCGATATAGAAAAGCCCGAAACGCATCCCGCTGTATTCGGTGTGGTAGCCCGCGACAAGCTCGTTCTCCGCCTCTGCGAGGTCGAAAGGTATTCTCCTCGACTCCGCCGCGACACTCACGAGGAATATTATGAATGCGAGCGGGGAATATACCACAAACGGGACGCGCGACTGTGCGGCGACTATGTCGTTTAAGCTGAACGAGCCTGTTAGCATCACCGCAGGCACGAGGGCGAGGCCCATCGAAAGCTCGTATGAAATCATCTGGGCCGAGCCGCGTATGCCGCCGAGCAGGCTGTATTTAGACCCGGAAGACCAGCCCGCAAGCGCGACTCCGTAGACGCCAAGCGACGACATCGCAAGGAAATAAAGCGCCCCGACGTTCAAGTCGATTACGGGCATCTGCACCGCCATGCCGTCAATCTTCACAGGCGCCCCGAACGGCACCACTGCAAACGTCAGGAGCACCGTCCCGGCGACGATTCCCGGCGCGATGAGATATATGAACCTGTCCGCCTGATCGGGCAGGATGTCCTCCTTGGTGATGAGTTTTATGACGTCCGCGAGCGGTTGGAGAAGGCCGAACGGCCCGACACGGTTGGGGCCGTAGCGGTCCTGCATCCTGGCCAGCAGTTTCCTTTCGGCGAGCACCATGTATGCCGCGAGCGTAAGGGTTACGAAAAGGATGAGAAAAGCCTTTATAGCGATGACGAGCCACGGTATGTATCCGTTCATCCGCGCTCTCCTGTAATCGTTACTCTTTTCCTGTTCAACATCTCCGCGCGGAAATCCTTCAGCCTCGGCGCGAATGCCGCGCCCCTCGCGCAGGATGCACTCGTTTTCAGGACGCACGAGAAGGCCGCCTCTCCGGACGATACCCGCACAGTTTGCCCATCCTTAAGCCCCAGACTAACTGCGTCCCCGGCGTTTATCAGGACATACGGTTTAGGCGCGCGAAGCTGCGTCTTGTCGGAATGTATTGAAATCTCTTCCGTGCCGAAGGTAAGTTCTACCGCATAAAGTAGCAGCCCTTCGCCGGTATCCAACTTTCCCCCGACAGAGGGCGGTCTTTGGGCCTGGGGCCGATCCATCGGCCCGGCGGTTATCGACACCCCTTCCGATTCCGCATGAAGTCCGGCGATCTGCGCGAACTGTCCGTCATCGGTCAGTGATGCCCTTACCCTTTCCAGCGATTCCAGTTCACGGCATTCCATCCCCATACCGCAGGCAATATCCCGCAGGTATTCCCACGCCGGGAACGACCTTCCGGGAACCTCGGAGAAAAATTCCCTCGGCGGATGAAGCTCAGGCGGGTTTTGGCGCGGCCCCATCCGGTTTACTGGGATGCCGGGGATATAAGCGCGCGGGAGGGCCTGCGCACGGCCTTCGTTATTGATGAAGACGCCGTCCATCTCCGCATAAGCCGCCGTGGGGAAGAACATACTCGCCGCCCCAGCCGTCTCTGTTGGGAGATAGTCCATGACGATGAGCGAGTCCAGATTTTCAATGGCCCGGGCGGCCATTTCTCTATCAGAAAACAGCCCCAAAGGGTCGGATTCAAGCGCGATTAAAACCCGTATATCGCCGCTTTCCATCCCGGACAGCGCCGCCTCGAAATCCGGGCCATTCGAGGCCAGGAGCGCCGCCCCGAAGGAATTTGCGGATGAAAGAATATAAAAGAGGCCGCAGCCAAGCCTATTTGCCGCGTCGAAGCAGGCGTCTATGGCGTCCATCCCGGAAACGTCCGTGCCGCAGATTATCATAGCTCTGCCCCCCGGCGTGGGAACGGTAGAGCTACCCGCCAGTTCAGCAAGTTTTCCCGCAAACTCATCAGGCAATGCCGGGATATGCGTGAAATTAAACGGCAGTATCACCGGGCGCGGGTCGATTACGATTATCCTTGCGCCCTTAAGGGCCGCCTGCCGGAGCATAAGAGCAAGCATCGGCGCCTCGTTTACGGGGTCGGCTCCGACGACTAATATGAAATCGGAAAACTCCACGTCCCGAAGCGAGCGGCTATTAGCCGCATTAAGCAGAGAAATCGCCCGGCGCTCTTTACTTTCTCGAAACGGCTCCGCAGAGAAGCATATATTTTTCGTTCTCAGCATGTCTGCCAGTTTCCCGAGGGCGAAATTATTTTCCAAAGACGTGCGCGGAGAGCCGACGAGCGCGACAGATCCGGGGCCGTATCTGGCAACGGTTTCGGATATTATTTTCGCCGCCGCGTCCATGGCCTCGCTGCGGGATTTCTCCTGCCCGTTCACGGTGAACTTCCGGGGCCTGTTCTCGCTGGACGCGAACCGGTATCCGAACCGTCCCCTGTCGCAGATGAACCAGCCGTTGACTTTCAGGTTTTCACGCGCTTTTAGGACGAGCAGTTCTCTTAGCTTGGCTCCCGGAGTAATGGCGCATCCAAGCGAGCAATGCGGGCATACGGAAGGCGCGGTCTCAAGCTCCCATTGCCGCGCCTTGAAATGGTAAGTCTTGTCCGTGAATACGCCCGTGGGGCATACGTCCGCCAGGTTTCCGGCAAATTCGCTCTCAAGCCAGCCTTCTTTGAACCTGCCGAAGAAGGTCTGGTTCGCTATTTTTTTCGTGCCGAAATCGATTCCCCCGGCATAGTCCCGATAGAAGCGGTGACACCGGTAGCACTGTATGCACCGGTTCATCTCCTGCTCTATGAACTCGCCCAGATACTGGGAAAGATATGTGCGTTTTTTCCCTTTGTACCTGCGCCGTCCGTGTCCTCCCGCGATGGTATAGTCCTGGAGCAGGCACATGCCGCCTTCGTCGCAGACCGGGCAGTCGTGCGGGTGGTTCGTCATAAGCCACTCTATTACCATCCGCCGCGCGCGCATGGCGTCAGGGTCGGCTGTCTCTACGACCATTCCATCCTGGGCCTTAACCATGCAGGACATCTGGACGCCTTTTACCGGCCCATCGACGAATTTCATTGCGCACAGCCTGCACGCGCCTACGGCGCCCAAGGCTTCGTGGTAGCAGAAGTGCGGGATTATTATCCCCAGCTTCTTCGCCGCCTCCAGGACGTTCGTCCCTTCCGGGACCTCGACTTCAAGGCCGTCTATGGTTAGTTTCGGCATATACTTCCTTAACCCCTCGCCCTTTCATGTGAGAGGGGCAGGGGGCGAGGGTTCATTGGACACTTTCTCAGACGTATATGTTCTTCCACCTCTTCCCGGAATAGCCTCATCATACTCCTTACCGGGTCCACTGCGCCCGGTGCAAAAGCGCAGAACGAGTTAGGATAAATAGTCTCGCAGTTCTCTTCCAGCACGGCCAGTTCGTCCATCTCCGCAACCCCGGCCTCGATGCGCTGAAGGATGTTGTAAACGAACGGAAGCCCGTCGCGGCAGGGAGTGCACCAGCCGCAGGACTCCCTGACGAAGAACATAATGTTGTTAATCATCGCGCGAACGATGCAGCAGGTGTCGTCGAATACGGTCACGCAGCCTGTTCCCATGCGGGAGCCGATTTTTGAAACCGTGTCAAAATCCATCCGGACATCCATGTTATCGGGTGTGATGATCGGCGTCGAAGCTCCGCCGGGCAGGCACGCCTTGAAGGAGTGTCCGTCACGCATCCCCCCGCCGTGGGTCTCGATTATCTCATTAAGCGGCGTACCTGTCGGAAGCTCGAAAAGGCCGGGATTTTTTACCCTCCCCGAGACGCCGTAAAGCTTCGTCCCGGCCCCGCCCTCGTATGCCGCCAGGGACTTCCATTGGCTTGCGCCCATTTTTATTATGTGCGGTATATTCGCCACCGTCTCCGCGTTGTTGACGGTCGTTGGCCTCATCCAGAAGCCCTTGGAAGCGGGGTAGGGCGGTTTCGAGCGCGGGTTTGCGCGTCTGCCCTCCAGCGCGTTCATAAGCGCCGTCTCCTCACCGCACTCGTACCTGCCCGCGCTCCTGTGGACGGATATTTCCATTGAGAAACCGCTCCCAAGTATATCTTTCCCGATAAAACCCGCGCTCTTCGCCTCTCCTATGGCCCTCTCAAGCGCCTGCGCGGCCTCGGAATATTCGTAGCGGATGAAGATATATCCCTTCCCCGCCTCCGTAGCATAGCCGCTTATCAGGAGACCTTCTATGACCTGGTGCGGGTCTCTCTCCATCAGGAAGCGGTCTTTGAAAGTCCCCGGTTCCATTTCGTCCGCATTTACCAAAAAATACCTCGGGCCGGGGGTTTTCCTGTCCGTGAGGCTCCATTTTTTCCCGGTCGGGAACCCCGCCCCGCCCCGTCCCCTGAGGCCGGAGTCGATTACGGTCTTTATCACGTCGTCGGGCGTCATCCTGAGCGCGGCGCGAAGCCCCTTATATCCGCCGGAGGCTTCGTATTCCTTCAGGGACGCCGGGCGGCCAAGGTGGAAATTTTTTGTGAGCAGAGGTTCCAGTTAATTCCTCTCCTTTTCCAGAATTTCGTCTATGCTCTCCGGTGTAAGGTTCCCGTATAATTTATCGCCCACCATCATCGCCGGGGCGACGTGACACGCGCCTATGCAGCATATCGGTAGCAGCGTAAAAGCCCCGTCCGGCGTCGTTCCGCCTATGTCGATGCCAAGCCTCTTCTTCAGGTAATCGAATATGTTTTCCATACCCACGACCCAGCAGGAGATACTGTCGCAGACGAAGATGACCTTCCTGCCTACGGGCCTTCTGAATATGAGGTTGTAAAACGTCGCAAGCTCGTCCACTTTTATAACCGGGACGTCCGCAATCTCCGCGACCTTCTCCGCCGCCTCGTCAGAGAGATAGCCGTACGCTTCCTGGGCCTCGTGCATGAGGTCTACCAGCGCCTCTTCCGGGTGCTCCAGGGACGCGACATATTCGCGGAGTTCTTTTATGCGGCCATCGGATAGCATCTGTCCTCTTTCATGTTTTGTAGCTGCCAGATTTATCAGGCGGTTTCAGATGCGCCCCATAAATGGGGCAGCTACAAATGTATTTTGCCCTACCTGTCTATATCCGCCATGACGTAGTCAAGCGCGCCCACGACGGCTATAAGGTCTGATATGAACCACCCCCGGCAGAGCATCGGCGTCATCTGCATGTGCGGGAAAGACGGCGCGCGCACCCGCACCCTGTAGGGATAATTCAAGCCATCCGAGACGACGTAATAGCCGTATTCTCCCTTCGGGGATTCGATGCTGAAATACGCCTCGCCCTTTGGCGGCGTCAACCCGCGTGTCACATTCACGAAATGGTGTATGAGGCTTTCAATGTCGTGCAGAGTGTCCCGTTTCTGCGGAATGCAGTAGCGGTAGTCCTCTGATATCCACCGGCCCGGCGGCATCTCTCTTGCCGCCTGCTCGATTATCCTGACGCTCTGGCGCATCTCCTCAAGCCGGACGAGGTAGCGGTCGTAGCAGTCCCCGGTATTTCCGACGGGCACGTCGAAGTCGAAGGACTCGTATCCGGAATAGGGTATTTTCTTCCGCAGGTCCCATGCCAGGCCGCACGCGCGGAGGTTTGGCCCCGTCATTCCCCAGTCTATCGCCTGCGAAGTCTCCAGGCCGCCCACTCCCTTCGTCCTTGCTTTAAAGATTGCGCTGTCGGTCAGAAGCCTCGAATATTCGTCTATCTGGGCCGGGAGATACCGGACAAAATCCTCCACCATCTCCTTCCAGCCGTCGGGCAGGTCGTCTGCGATTCCGCCGATGCGGAACCAGGACGGATGGAGCCTGCCGCCGGTGATGTGCTCGACTATGTCCATTATCCTTTCACGGTCCCGGAAGCAGTAGAATACTGGGGTCATGGCGCCGACGTCGTGCGCGAAAGTCCCAAGCCAGACAAGGTGGCTCGATATTCTGAACAACTCGCATAGCATAACGCGAACATACTGCGCGCGGTCCGGGACCTTCACTCCCAGGAGTTTTTCCACCGCGCCCAGATATGCGAGGTTGTTGTTCGACCCGATAAGATATTCCACCCGGTCGGTATATACGATGTACTGGTGCCAGGACTGCCGCTCGCCGGTCTTTTCAGCCGCCCGGTGGTGGTATCCAATATCCACGGCCATGTCGAGGATTTCCTCGCCGCGGAGCTTCAGGACGTAACGGATAATCCCGTGCGTCCCGACGTGATGAGGCCCCAGGTTCAGATAGGCGATGTCGAGACCGTCGTCGCCGGTTGACCGGCCTCGGACGGCAGCCTCGCCACCGCCCTTGTCACGGTTGAAATAATCGCGTATGTCCCGCGGTTCATGGCTGGCTGCGTCGGCTTTCGTATACGGCTTCATGTCCGTTGCACGATAGGGATGTGATTTCCTGAGCGGATGGCCCTCCCAGTCGTCCGGCATGATGAGCCTTTTCAGGTACGGATGGCCCTCAAAGCGTATCCCGAACATGTCGTAGGCCTCGCGCTCGTACCAGTTTGCCGAAGGCCATATGCCGGTTATGGACGGCGCTGACGGGGCGTCTCCTGACAGTTCGGATTTTATTCTTATGTGTCCGGGGACGTCATAGGAAAAAAGCGTATGAACCAGCGTGAAGTCTTTATACCTTGCCCTGTCGCGGCGCGCGGACTCGTCCACGGCGGTCAGGTCCTCAAGCCGCTGGAACCTTGTAGGCGCCTTCTTCTTCAGATAGCTCAGGATGTCGGGAATACGCTCCGGCGGACTTTTTATCGTAGCCATGTCCCCCGCCGAGGCGTCTTCTTTTATAGTATCCGGGCCGAACTCCTGCTTCAGGCTCTCGATAGCGCCGGAAATCTTGTCCGGTATCGGCGTCTTCGCGGGGGGCGGCGTCCACATCAAGGGCGCGCGGCTTCCCCAGAGCCTGGGCGGCGTAACCTCCGTTCCGCGCATCTTCGTCCCTTCGCAGCCGGGGCCCCGGCCGTCCCTGGACTTTGTCACGCCGTCAACAAGCGGCCCGCCCGCAGTTCCCTGGCTCCCGCCCTTCATGTGCAGGACGGGGCGGATCGGGCGCTCTTCCCGCATTATTTTATCCTGGAGCATTGTCAGGGCCTGCATAACCTCTTCGGGGCGGGGTGGGCATCCGGGGATATAGGCGTCCACGGGCAGGATCTGGTTTATCCCCTGTACGACGCTGTAAACGTCGTACATCCCGCCGGTGTTGGAACACGAGCCCATAGACACCACCCAGCGCGGCTCGGCCATCTGCTCGTAGAGCCGGAGGATGGAAGGGGCCATTTTCTTGAAGACCGTTCCCGCCACGAACATTACGTCCGCCTGTCTGGGCGAACCACGGAGCACCTCCGCGCCGAAGCGCGCAATGTCGTAGCGGGGCGTTGCGGTGTTGGAGAATTCTATAAAGCAGCAGGAAAGACCGAAGAACATGGGCCAGAGGCTGTTCTTGCGGCCCCAGTTCAGCCCGTAGTTCAGGACATCCTCGACGGAGGCCAGAGCTATGCCGCCGCCGGTTGGCCGGCTTCGGGCGCCGCCGTTCGAGTTACCCTCCCGCTGGTTCATAAAGAGAAGCCCCGTTTCTCATGCAACCGCCGTTTTGGATTACTTTCCCCCCCGGCCCCCACTGGAGTCCTTTCTTTTTCCATATGTATACGAGTCCTATCAGAAGCGCGCCGATGAAGAAGGAAATGCAGGCGAACCCCTGCCAGCCCAGGAGATCGAAGGCGACGGCCCAGGAATACACGAAGACCGCTTCAAGATCGAATATGATAAAAAATATGGCAATAAGGTAGAACTGCACGGGGAGCCTCAGGCGGGCGCTGCCTGTCGGGATTACGCCGGATTCATAAGGCATGTCCTTGGCAGGGTCTGGCCTCCTGCCGCCAAGCCATGTCGTCAGGAACATCAGAAGCCCGAGAATGACGAGCACCATCAGGGCGTATATGCCGAAGGACGAAAGCTGCGAAAGTCCGGTAGGCTGCTCGCCCGAAAGTCCGGCAGGCCCGCTTCCGGCAAGACGGCCTCCCTCCATGCCCGTGGCCGCAAACGCGGCAGTAGTTAATAACATATTCATTCCCCGGGCGGCGCTATAAATTTGCGCCACTGTGGCAAGTTATGCATATTCAATAAAATTTACCGGTGCGGGAGGGGTTTGTCAAGAAAAAGAAGGCCCTTCCGGGCATAAAAAAGGAGGGGCGGTTTGCCCCTCTGGATAGGTATTTTGTGTAGGGGCGCGATTTATCGCGCCCGCGCGCCCTTGATTGCGTAATAAAGGTCGTCAGGAAACCCTGGCGGCCTTTTTCATGTGTCAAACGAGGACATCTGGGCCCACTTCAAATTAGTCAGGGCGCCTGCCCTGCTCTGTCAGATATTAATTGGCTATTGCCTGCTTCACTTCCTCAGCCGCCGGCACGACTCCGCGCCAGGCGCTCACCGGCTCGTCCTCTCCG
>DAHWTK010000006.1 GCA_027328825.1 Nitrospirota bacterium | reverse complement strand
GCATCCGGTATACGCCTCGACATTTTCCACGACAGTGCGCGGCAGGTCTTTCGTAAGGACGATGTCCGACACCATCAGCCGCCCTCCACTCCTCAAGACGCGGAATGCCTCTGAGAAAGTCCTGTCCTTGTCCACGGAGAGGTTTATAACGCAGTTGCTTATCACGCAGTCCACAGAAGAATCCTCCACGGGCAGGCTTTCCACCTCGCCCTGGCGGAACTCGACGTTCGTGAATTTTCCGTCCTCGGCGTTCTTTCTTGCGCGTGCAAGCATCTCAGGCGTCATGTCAACACCTATCACCCTGCCCGAATGGCCGACCCTTCCCGCAGCGAGAAAAACGTCTATACCTGCACCGGAACCTAAATCAAGAACCATCTCGCCTTCCTTCAATGAGGCGAGGGCGACAGGGTTGCCGCAGCCGACGCCGAGTATTGCGCCCTCCGGCAGACCCATGAGTTCTTTTACGTCATAGCCTATATTTTTTTCGTGCGCGAACTTCGGTTTTGTTGAGCCGCAACAGCCCACCGACTCGCCTTTTGCGATGCCCGAATAGGTCTTCTGTACGCTTACTTTTATCTTCCTGTCCATTGCCGTCAACCCTCCGCAGACTTTCTTTTAACGGCGGATTTCGTACCGGCGACGCCCGGCTTGCGACCTCTTTTAACTTTTGGCTTATCGGCCTTTCCCTTGGCCACCCTTGCGCTTTCCTTCGCCTTCCGCGCCGTATCCAGGCGCTTTTTGTCGCCGTCGAGCTTCTTGCCCGTAACCCTCTCAAGGGAAGTGGGAACCAGCACGCGGTTCAGCATGTCGCCCGTATCGAGCTGATAAAAGCTCCAGCGTCCCTCCCGCCTGTCTTTAATAAGTCCCGCTTCCCTGAGTATGCCCAGATGGAACGAGATGTTCGGCTGGGTCATATCCAGGGCCTCAGTCAGGTCGCAGACACATATTTCGTCTCCGCAGGAAAGGAGCTTTAAAATTCTGAGCCTCGTTTCGTCCGCCATCGCCTTGAATACGGGTATAAGCTTTTCCACTTCCTTGCCCTCCTTTTCATGCCTCAAAAAAACTACCCTTGCAAATCGCCGCCACTGCTTGCGGATTCCCGGTAGATATATTTAAATACCTTTATGAATATAACCGGCCGCACCGCCCCTGTCAAGCCGAATTCACAGCCGCCCAGCCGCGCGCAGTTTCGCAAGCGCCGCCTTTATCCTGGGCATCGCTTCGGTGGCCGCCTCCTCACCTTCCATTATGGCTTCGTTTCTCTTGTCGAAGTCGCTCGAACCTATGTTCCCGACCTTAGGACGTATTATGACATCCGCGCCCGGGAGTTGAATGGAAGATATTTTAGAATACATAATATTTACGGATTGAAGTATCGTATCCACGGTCCCCTGCGGTGCTGAGTGATCAAGATCGGAAGATATGTCCACGGCTATGACGATGTCCGCGCCGCGCGCTCTGGCCGCGTTTACAGCTATGGGACTTACAACGCCTCCATCGACAAAAGTCCTGCCGCCGAAAGACGTCGGTCGGAAGACGCCTGGTATGGAACAGCTTGCGCGAACGGCCTCGCCGGTGTTCCCTGTTGCGAACACCACTTCCTTGCCGGTCCGGATGTCTGTCGCCACAGGATAAAAGGGGATCTTCAGTTGTTCGAGCGGCGTATTCTTTACCATCCGGTTCACGAACGCCTCAAGCTTGTCGCCCTTTATGAAACCGTTGTCCGGAAAACATAAATCGACGATGTCCGATTTATTGACGTTCAGCGCAAGTTTCTGGAGCTGGAATCCGTTATACCCGGCGGCGTAAAGACTGCCGACGACACTTCCGGCGCTGGTGCCGACCACCATGTTGATCGGGATATGGTTCGCTTCCAATACCTTGATTACGCCGATATGCGCGAACCCTCTTGCGGCACCGGCGCCAAGGACGAGCGCAACCTTGGCCGGAGGGGACTTTACGGGCGCAGAGACAATCTGGGCCGGTCTCGTCCCGGCGCAGGATGCGTAGAATAAAAACGAAGCAATTATAAACGGGAAAATATACCGGCGGCTCTCCAATGCTCGGACTTCTCCTTCGCTAATATAATATGCCTTAAAAAAAGATTTTCAATCAAAAAAGAGAGGCTTCGGAAGACGTGGACTGCTGTTCATCCGTAATGAAGTTCGACACCCGAAGCCCGACGAGCCGCACAGGACGCTCCCACGGGAACTTGTGCAAAAGCCCAAGTCCGGCGCGCATTATAGGCTCGTGCTCGGCAGTCGGGCGCTCCATGGTTTTCGCGCGGGTCAGGGTGGTAAAATCATTGTAGCGGAGTTTTACCGTAACCGTCCTAGCCAGGAAATTCCGCTTCTTCAGCCGATGCTCCAGGTCCAGGGCCATCCACTCGAACTCCTTTTTTATCTCAAGCACCTTCGCGGTGTCCCGCTCAAACGTCGTCTCCCTCGAAAGCGATTTCGGCTCCCACTCCGTAACAAGTTCTGAGTCGTCAATTCCGCAGGCGCGCTCCTTGAGGCTTC
The DNA here is from genome assembly GCA_027328825.1 of Nitrospirota bacterium. GTDB lineage: Bacteria > Nitrospirota > JACRHJ01 > JACRHJ01 > JACRHJ01 > JAKAHE01. The sequence continues at coordinate 25,894 of DAHWTK010000006.1, read as the reverse complement.
TCCCCCAGTTCTCTCCGAATTCGGCTGCAAGCTTCCCGTCGTCCGCATGGGCAAGGTCGCCCAGCGTCTTTATCCCCATCTTAACGAGCCTGGCATACGTCACCTCTCCCACGCCCCATACCCTGTCCGCCTTTAATGGAGCAAGCCTCTCGCGCACCCTGCCTTCGGGGATTATCGTTAACCCGTCCGGCTTCTCAAGGTCGGAGGCAATCTTGGCGACCAGCTTGTTCGGCGCAATCCCCACGGACGCCGTGAGGCCAGTTTTCTCCTTTATACGCTCCTTCAGTTTTCTGCCAATATCTTCAGGCGTGCCGAGCGGGCTGTCCGTGATGTCCATGAAAGCCTCGTCTATGCCGACCTCTTCGATTGCGCAGCCGAACTCCCTCAAGACCTCCATCATCTCCCTGGAGGCGCGGGAATATTCGGCATAGTCCACCGGCAGGAAAACGCATGAAGGGCATCGGCGGTATGCCTCACGGAGCGGCATCGCGGAATGAATGCCGAACTCCCTCGCGGCATAGTTCGCCGTCGATACGACACCCCGCGTGTTCGGGTCTCCGTTTCCGCCTATTACAAGCGGCCTGCCCTTAAGCTCCGGATGCCGCAGTTCCTCTATCGCCGCGAAGAAGGCGTCCATGTCGATATGCAGAATGGTGCGCATAATGACATTATACAATTTTGGCGCAGCCAGGGGGGAATAATACCGTGAATTCGCAGGAAGGGGGCTGCCAAACTCATTGATTTTATGGTGCCGAAGACCAGAATCGAACTGGTACGGCCCTTACGGGCCAGCGGATTTTAAGTCCGCTGCGTCTACCTATTCCGCCACTCCGGCAGAGAGCGGGAAAATCGCCCCATAAAATAGGGCAGCTACAAGAACAAGGACTAAGGGAAAAGACCAGTCTAAATTAAGACCGGCCAGGGAATGGAGGCGACGAGCGGATTCGAACCGCTGGATAAAGGTTTTGCAGACCTCTGCCTTACCACTTGGCTACGTCGCCGAAAAAAAGAGCCGGCAGGCAGACGACTAATCCCTACACGTCAAAATCGCGTACCTGGCCCGGCTTTTATTTTTGGAGCGGGTGGCGAGATTCGAACTCGTGACTTTCACCTTGGCAAGGTGACACTCTACCACTGAGTTACACCCGCAAAAACCTGCATTCGACAGCGTATGAATATAATTCCAGTCGCTTTTTTTGTCAAGATTTTTTTGAGTCAGCGGCACCGTTTTTAAGATGTGCCAGCCGGACTTTAAGCTCTTCCCGGGTTATTATACCTTTTTCTAATAAAAGATGGACAAGCGCGTCAACCAGCTTAATGTCCTCCGGTGTCGGCGTATCGTCGGATTTCCTGTTTTCAGTCTCGACTATGAGCCCGTCCTGATACCCGAACGGAGCATCAAGGACATTCATTGCGTTATGAAACGAATCTCTTTCGAAATGAACTATCTCTACCTTGTCATCCGGCCCAGCATTTTTTATGTCGACCTTGTATTCCCTGCCGCCGGAGCCACCGTAATATTTTTTTATGGACTTTTTTATGACCGATTCCACGGCAAGTAATCCCCGGACCCTTTTCCCGAGTTTAAAACCAATCTCGTCCGTAATGGAAAGGTCGAAAGGATTGCTGAGGGCTATAAAAACTTCATTCCCCCGCACTCGAAGCGGTAACGCGACATATTTTGCCACATCCTGCGCATTCATAAGGGCGATGGCCTCCGGCTCCGGGACCATCTGCGCCTCGGTAAGGCATTTCTGCCTGAGCTGTTCCTCCAATACTTTTTCGATCTCTTCGGTCGAGATAAACCCAAGCTCTACCAGCGCGGAACCGATTTTCCCACCCCAGCTCCGCTGGTGGCTCATTGCTGAACGGAGCTGCATATCGTCTATCAGCCCCTTCCCCAACAGCAACTCTCCGAGCTTCTTGCGCCCTGCCATAATATGCCTCTTTAGAATGATAATTGAAGATTGAACTTACAATATCAATTATAATAATTACTGTCAACGAAAAAGAAAATTATATCCCATTTATCCTTGCAAACATTTTTTATGATGATATAATTTTAAATTTGTAAAAAAGGCATGGGAGCCGGTTTGAAAAAAGACTATTTCAAGGATATAGTTGATGTAATGGCGCGGCTTCGCGGACCTGACGGGTGTCCCTGGGACAGGGAGCAGACCCACGAATCGCTGAAACCGTTCCTCATCGAAGAGACTTACGAGGTTCTGGAGTCAATAGACGAGGGAAATCCTGCCAAGATAAAGGAGGAACTTGGGGACCTTCTCTTCCAGGTAATCTTCCATGCGCGGCTCGCCTCTGAGAGGGGAGAATTTACAATCGACGACGTCCTGATGCGCATCAACGAAAAGATGCGGCTTAGACACCCGCACGTCTTCGGGGAAAAAAAGCTTGGCACCTCCGCCGAAGTCCTCGCGGACTGGGAGAAAATAAAGAAAGCGGAGAAGGGATACTCGGAAAGAAAATCCATACTGGAAGGGGTACCGAAAGAACTGCCGGCGCTCATACGCGCGCACAGGCTCCAGGAGCGTGCGGCGCGTGTCGGGTTCGAGTGGGACAAAATCCAGGACGTTGTGGCAAAACTGGATGAGGAAGTCGGAGAATTCAAGAAGACTCTGCGCGAGGGAGACCCCGCAATGATGGAAGATGAGCTTGGCGACGTGTTCTTCGTCCTCGTGAACATCGCGCGCTTTATCGGAGTAAACCCGGAGGACGCCCTCCGGAAGACCATATCCAAGTTCATCTCACGTTTTCAGTATATCGAGGAGCAGACTGCCGGGCTCGGCGTGGAACTTTCGGACATGACGCTGACGGAAATGGACAGGCTCTGGAACGAAGCCAAAGAGACAGGCAGATGACGGACGGCCCGATTCTTAAAACAGAAAAACTTTCAAAAAAATACGGAAACCGGTGGGCCGTGTCGGGGCTGGATCTGGAAGTCCCGCGCGGGCAGGTTTACGGCTTCCTTGGCCCAAACGGCGCCGGGAAGACCACGAGCATACGCATGATGCTTGGGCTTATTACGCCCACCTCCGGCAGCGCCGCGATTGATAGCATTAACGTCAATTCCGACCCTATAAACGCGCTGTCCCACGTCGGCGCGATGGTCGAGACGCCCGCATTTTACGGTTATCTCACGGGCCGCGAAAACCTTCAATTGCTCGGCAGAATATCCGGCGGTATCGACAATAAGCGCGTGGACGAGGTGCTCTCGCTCGTCGGGCTTCTCGAACGCGGCGACGACAAGGTTAAAGGGTATTCTCAGGGAATGCGCCAGAGGCTCGGTCTCGGCCAGGCCCTGCTTGCAAGGCCCTCCGTTATAATTCTCGACGAGCCCACCAATGGGCTCGACCCGTCCGGTATGCTTGAGGTCAGGAGACTAATAAAAGACCTGGCTGCAAATTATGGGATTACCGTTTTTATCTCAAGCCATCTGCTGCACGAGGTGCAGGCAATCTGTGGCAGGGTGGCTATAATAAACAAGGGGAAACTGGTCGCGGAGGGGCTGGTGGAACAGCTTCTTAAAAGCGAGCTTATAAAACTCGACATTAAAGTGTCCGACAAAAAACGCGCCCTGGACATCCTGCGCGAATACGACCCGAAACCATCAGGCGGGAACGGCGATATTACCCTAAACATGGAAAGCGACCGAGTCCCGGAGATAAACAGGCTTCTCGTGGAATCCGGTATCGACGTGTTCGCGCTCGTCCCGCGCGAGGAGTCGCTTGAGAAATTTTTCCTGGAACTTACAGGTTATGCCAGCGGCGACAGGGGGATTTCCTGATGCTGTCCAGAATATTCATATTGACGAAAATCGAACTTTATAAAATATCCAGGCTGAAATACGCATATTTCCTTGTCGTATTCGTGGTGATTAACGCATTTCTCGTGGGCCTCGGTTCGCGCATTTTCCCGGAGCTTCTGGCCGCGCTCCGGGGCGGGGGCGGCGGCGGGTCTTTTGACGGCTACACATTTGCCTCCATCATCGCCTCCGGGACATTCAGTTCCGCCGGAGCTGGCACAATCGCCATGCTCGCCTTTTCAGGCTCCTTAATCTCTTCCGAGACGGATAGCGGCACTATAAAGAACATACTCGTGCGCCCGGTGAACAGGGCCGATTTCATAATTTCCAAGGCGGCGGCGCTTTTCGTTTATTGCCTCATAATTGTCATAATTACTGCACTGCTGAGCATCGCGGCCGGCTCGTTCCTGTACGGCATGGGGAATATTATTATACCCGAAACCGGCGAGGTGTTCCGCACCAGGGCGGCAATGCTGGGGAACCTCGGCATAAGCTATCTGATGGACCTTCTATCCATATACACCGTCGGCTGCATGGGGCTATTCCTATCCGTCCTTATAAACAACGCCGGCTGGGCTGTAATCACGGCGCTTGTCGTCTATTTCCCAGTTATGTTCCTTAAAAACTTCCAGATATTCTCAGCCTGGATTTTCACGTCATATATGGACCTTGGACAGAACATTCTAAGGGAGATGGCGGTCGTTAAGTCAAGGTCCTGGACGCCAGAGATTTACTATTTTTTAGCCGTAAATCTATGTACAATAATCGTCTTCCTCGGCCTCTCGCTTGTCATCTTCAGGCGGAAGGAAATCAACTGACATGAAAAAAATCCTGCTCTTTATAGTCTTATCTTTTATTCTCGCGCCCCGTATATCTTTTGCGGCAAGACCTCCGGAATACGTAAAGTACTCGCTGAATCTCCCCGGCCCGATAATTAATCTTACAGTGGAAGACCTTGACGGGGACGGACTCAAGGACATTGTCGCCGTCTGCCTGTACAAGCCAAAGGGAAGGCCTCCGGAGCGGTGTTTCTGCGTCTTTTACCAGAGAAAGGGGGCCGGTTTTAAGTCCGTTCCCGATTTGTCCTGGGTTATTGACCCGGAGGCCGTCGTCTACGACGTAGGCGACATCCAGAGAAACGGCAGGAAGGCAATCGTATATTTACGGCCCGACGGCCTTTATGCCTATCTCCCTATCAACCACAAATACAATTTCCGCCCCGTCCTGCTTGTCAGGGCGCAGGGCGCAATATTCAATCATCCCGACCCGCTCAACCTGCCCCGCTGGCCCCTAGTCCTGGACGGACAGGGGAGGAGCGAAGGATTCCTGCTGGTTCCGGGCATCACGAGACTTTTTATATACCAGGCCGCTCCGGGCTACAGGCCAGCCGGCTCCGTGCCGCTTACAATCCGCACCACTTTCTCCGAAGATGTCATGGATCCTGACAGGATTATGGTATCAAACAAGGTGCCTTATGTATCCACTGTTCCCTTCGAGTCCCGCTCACTCCAGGACCTGTTCATTACCTGGGAGGACAGCGCCGACGTTTACTTCAGAAAAAATCCCGGCTTTTCCGGCTATCCCAGCGTGCGGTTCAGGCCCGGTCTGATGAGAGTAAAGAAGGAGATGATTAATAACGCAGTGGTCAGGCCGATAGATTTAAAAGGCGACGGGACATATGATTTTATCGTAACGAAAATGACCGGCGGTATATCGCAGGCGAGGAGCCTTGTATTCATTTATGAGAGAAATGCCGGCGGCGGATTCCCGGCCAAACCTACCCAGACAATAGTAACGGAGGGGGTTATCGGGCCTGAGTTCCTCGATATGAACGGCGACGGACGAAAAGACATGATACTGCCGACGGTAAAGATGGGACTGAGTAATCTTATAAACATGGTTACGTCAAAAGAAGTAAAAATGACGCTTGGGATTTACCTTCAAGGCAGGGACGGCAGGTTTCCGGACAGGCCAACAAAGGAAAAACTTGTGAGTTTTCAGCTCGATCTCGCCCACATCGCCAAGAACCCAAAGCCGGTCATGGCCTTCGGTAAATTTACCAGAGGGCCGGGATACGGCCTGGCCGTCGCAGCGAAAAAAGACCGCGTATCCCTCTACATGCCCGATCGCTACAGCTTCCTGACGGATTTCCCGTCCCTGAATCTTGACGTGCCTGCGCCGACAGAACTGAAGGCGGTAGATTTGAACGGCGACGGTATCGACGACCTCGTGATGTCGTATAGGATGAATAAGGGGGATGGCAGGATAATCAACGTATTCTTGTCTAAATGAACAGCACAGAAACCTTTGTACCCACGCCCTCCCTGCTCTCGATGGCTATCTCTCCCTTATGCACATCTACAATCCACTTGCAGATGCACAGCCCAAGCCCGGTGCCTCCGGACTCGCGGGCCCTGGCCTTATCCACTCTGTAGAACCGCTCGAAAATCTTTGGAAGCTCCGCCTCCGGTATTCCTATACCGGTATCCGTAACCGTAACTTCGCTCACCCCCGCAACCTTCTTCAGCGCAATCTCCACCTTCCCGCCTTCAGGCGTATAACGAAGGGCGTTCACCACGAGATTCGTAAACAACTGCCTGAGCCTGTCGAAATCCCCCTCGATAAGGCTGCCCTCCGGAGGGTTTATTTCTATATTCAGGTTGATGCCCTTCTCACGCGACATCGGGATAAGACCCGCATAAACTTCCCGTACCACGTCGTCGAGCTGGACGGGCGCCATGTTCACCAGAAGCTCATTGGCGTCCGTGCGGGCCAGGAACATGAGGTCTTTAAGCAGATACTCCATCCTGTCTATGTCTTCCAGGTTGCTCCTCAGCACCTGCCTGTATTCCTCCGGCTCCCGCTCGCGCCTGAGCGCAATTTCAATATTGCCTTTCATTATTGTTATAGGCGAGCGCATCTCATGAGATGCGTCGGCAAGGAAGCGCCTCTGGGACGTTATGGCCTCGTCCATCTTGCCTCTGAGCGATTGAAGCGCCCCCCGCACCTCTTCCACCTCTTCAGGCACGTTGGCTTCTTTCGGCAAATCCGTCCATGCGCCCGACTCCCCGCCCCTGTCCGTCAATGTCCTGAAAGACCAGAGCTCTATTGCGGCGATGATATACCCTGCGAGGAAAGACGTTCCGGTGAAAAAGGCACAGGCAATGACAAAGGCTGTCAGGGGACTTCCGGGGCGGATAAGCTGATAAAGGCCTGTGGAGAGGACGAATAAAACCAGGCCGAACAGCGAATACCTCGCGGCCAGCCTCTTTTTTATTGTTACATTTCTCATTCCTTAAGGGTATACCCCACTCCACGGACGGTCTGGATGAGCTTCTTGTCGAAACCCTTATCCACCTTGTTTCGGAGGAAGTTAATATACACGTCCACGACGTTCGTCATCCTGTCGAAATTAATATCCCAGACGTGCTCGGAAAGCGTCGTCCTTGAAAGCGGCTTCCCGACGTTCCTCATCATATACTCAAGGAGCGAAAACTCCTTTGCGGTGAGGGAAAGTTCCGTATCGCCCCTCTTTACCTTCCTTGTCGCGGGATCGAGCGTCAGGTCGGCAATCTTCAGCATGGCGACCTCCGCCTTGCCGCGCCGGAGCAGCGATCGAAGCCTCGCAAGCAGTTCCTGGAAAGCGAACGGCTTTGTCAGGTAATCGTCCGCACCCGCGTCAAGGCCCATGACCTTGTCGGCCAGGGTATCGCGCGCGGTAAGCATCAGTACGGGCACGTTAAGCTTTTTCGCCCGAACCTCGCGCATGACCTCAATCCCGTTCTTCTTTGGGAGCATGAGGTCCAGTATCATTGCGTCGTAGACGTTCATTTCGAGCATGGACAGCCCTTCAAGACCGTCCGCTGCGACGTCCACGGCATAGCCTTCTTCCTGAAGGCCCTTTTTGATAAAACTTGCAACCTTGTTTTCGTCTTCTACTACAAGTATCCTCATAGGCGCACCTGCCCTCAATACATCAGCTTGCCTTCCCGCGTTATGTCTTCCGGGAAGCGTTTCGCCATGAAGCTGATAACATAATCCCTCGATTCCTCGGCGGTGGAGAAGTTCATAGCGCTCTCCGCAAGCTCCATAGCCTCCTTGAGCTCGGACTGTCTTATTACCTTTTTCATGCGCGGAATAGAGAATGGACTCATGGATAGCTCGTCGAACCCAAGCCCGATGAGTACGAGCGAGTATTTGGCCTCGCCCGCCATCTCTCCGCACATCGCTACAGGTATGCCCTGCCGGTGCGCAGCCTCCACAATCATCTTGAGAAGCCTTATCACCGCCGGGTGGAGCGGCTCGTACAGGTATGCCACGTGTTCGTTAGTCCTGTCTATCGCAAGCGAATATTGAATCAGGTCGTTTGTCCCCACGCTGAAAAAATCGCACTCTCTTGCCAGGACATCCGCAGTTATCGCGGCGGACGGTATTTCTACCATTATACCAATTTCTATGTTTTCGTTAAAGGGGAGTTTCTCCAGCCTCAGTTCCTCCATCGCCTCCCGTACCACGGCGTTTGCGGCCCTTATCTCGGCCACGCCGGAAATCATGGGATACATGAGCTTTAAATTCCCATATGCGCTTGCCCGCAGGATACCCCTTATCTGAGTTTTGAATAGCTCCCTTCTCGTAAGCGAAAACCTTATCGCCCGAAGTCCCAGGGCGGGGTTTGCCTCGTCTTTTATAGGCATGGGGACGGGTATTTTGTCGCCACCGAGGTCGAAGGTGCGTACGACCACGTGATGCGGATCCATCTTCTCGGCTATGCGCTTGCAGGCCATGAAATGCTCCTCCTCCGTGGGGAGCTCGTTTCGGTTCAAGAACAGAAACTCCGTCCGGAAAAGACCCACACCCTTTGCGCCGTGCCCTATTACGGTATCCATTTCCTCGGGTATTTCTATATTTGCGGCCAGATGCACCTCGTGGCCGTCGAGCGTCGTCGCCGGGAGGCGGCTTATCTTTATAAGTTCCTTCTCGAAATATTTATATTTCCGCTGACGTTCAAGATATTCCAAAAACGTGTCCTGGTCAGGGTTTACGACGACTACGCCGAAATTTCCATCAACGATTATCGGGTCGCCGTTTTTTACGCCCAGGCTTATGTTCTCAAGGCCCACAACCGCCGGAAGCTCAAGCGAACGCGCCATTATTGCAGTATGGGAGGTGTTGCTCCCGATATCGGTGACGAACGCGAGCACCCGATCTTTTCGCATCTGAAACGTATCCGACGGCGCAAGGTCGTGCGCCACGACGATTGATTCCTCCGGGATATTGGAAAGAGAATCTATGCCTTTTCCGGAGAGGTTTCTCTGTATCCTTTCGCCCACGTGCTCAATATCGGATTTCCTTTCGCGAAGATAGCTGTCGCCCATACCGTTGAAGATGTTCATGAAACGGTTAACTACCTCTTTCAGCGCGTATTCGGCGTTTACAAGCTGCCCTTTGATAATCTCGATAGTGCCGTTTATAAGCATCTTGTCGTCGAGTATCATCAAGTGCGAGTCGAGTATGTAGCCGTGTTCTTCGCCGATGTCGAATGACAGCTTCTTTCTTATGTCTTCGAGCTGATCCTTGGATGTCGCCACGGCTCTTTTAAAGCGTGCAATCTCCTGCGCGATCTCGTCCTCGGTTATGGTATGCCGGGACACCGACACGCAGTTTCTGTCAACGATAAAGACCTTCCCTATAGCGACTCCCATAGAGGCGCCTATACCCTGGTAAAGCTTCAATTCTCTTTAAGCCTCCTCGTTGAACTTCGCGTCAATCAGGCTCTTTATCGCCTCTACCGCCAGGCCCTCGTCAGGCCCTTCGGCCCGTATAACGACATCTGAGCCTTTCGCGGCGGCGAGCATCATTATACCCATGATGCTTTTTCCGTTAACCTCCACGCCGTCCTTCTCGAGCGTGACTTCGGAACTGAAGAGATTGGCCGTGCGGACAAAAAGCGCCGCCGCCCTCGCATGAAGGCCCAGCCTGTTCTGTATTTTTGCCGGCAACTCGGTCAAGTTAAACTCCCGTAGAACGCGTGAACCTTGTTCGTGTTACTGGTTTGCCACCACGAACACGACTTTCATTTTTTAACCTTCTGCTTCAGAACACCCGACGCTATTATAATGCTTTTTACTCCGCCTTCCTGCACCAGGGACGCCAGATCCTTAAGGCCCTTGTCCTTCCGGTGATTGGCGTATTTTATTATCATCGGCAGATTGACGCCTGTCAGCACCTCGACGTTATCCTCTTCCAGGAAGGAAAGCGAGAGGTTTGCCGGCGTACCGCCGAACATATCCGTAAGCAACAGGACGCCCTCCTTCCCACGCGCCCTGCTTATTGCGGCGCCTATCTCTTTTCTGGCAGTATCGACGTCAACGACAGAGCCTATGGAAACCGCCTCGGCGCCTTCTATAGGACCGACGATTATCTCGGCCACCTTTACCAGTTCAAGCCCAAGCGACCCGTGGCTGACGACTACAAGACCGACCATCGTCTCTCCTTTCCCTATCTGTCAATGTCCCTGTGGCGAACGGTGATTTCCATCTTTTTATCTTTCATCCTCTCCTTCAGGAATTCGGCCACAGCAACCGACCTGTGCCTGCCGCCCGTACAGCCTATTGCGATAGTTAGGTAATTCTTGCCTTCGCTCGTGTAAAGCGGCAGGAGGAATTCCAGAAGACCTGAGACCTTTCTGAGAAATGCGGAGCTCAATCCCTTCTTCCTGACAAACTCCTGCACCGGCTTCTGTTTGCCTGTCATGTCTTTCAGGAGCGGCACGAAATTAGGGTTCGGCAGAAAGCGCACGTCAAACACAAGATCGGCGTCATACGGAACCCCGTATTTAAAACCGAACGAGGTAATGGTGAGCGTAAGCTTCTGTGAGCCGTTATCCCTGTATTTCCTGGAAAGCTCGTCCCTGAGCTGGTGGATTGTCAGTGTAGATGTGTCTATTATCCTATCCGCTTTCCGGCGCACATCTTCCATCATCTGCCGTTCCAGGCGTATGGACTCGGCAAGGGGCTTCCCCTTGCCGATGGGATGAGGGCGTCTGGTCTCGGAGAAGCGGCGGGCCAGAACTTCATCCGACGCCTCGAGAAACAATACCTCCAGGTCGCTATTCGATTTAAGCTCGTCTATGAGCTTCCCGAAGGACCCCAGAAAGTCTTTTTCGCGGGCATCTATACCGAGCGCGATACGGGCAACACCCTTGTCGGACTGGGAACAAAGTTCGATAAATTTCGGCACCAGCGCGGACGGGAGATTATCCACGCAGAAAAATCCCATATCTTCGAGCGATTTTATCGCGTAGCTTTTTCCTGAACCGGAAAGGCCCGTTATTATGATTATTTTCAGTTTTGCCAACTATCTTAACCCTGTTCCGCCGCCTCGGATTTAAGCCTCCTGGAAAGCCGCTCGTCAAGAAGCGCGGCCGCGCTTATACCCTGGCTTTTCAGCGCATGGTTTCTTGCCGCGACCTCGACTATTACCGCAATATTCCTGCCGGGCGTTACCGGCATTCTCATGTACGGCAGGTTCACTCCGCCGACTTCTATAGTCTGGTCATCAAGGCCAAGCCTGTCATAGCTCTCTTCTTTGTCCCAGTGGACAAGTTCCACCACCATGTCCACCGCCTTCCTCGACTTTATGGCCGAAATACCAAAAAGATCCCGCACGTTCACAACGCCCAGGCCACGGATTTCCATGAGGTAGCGTATCATTTCCGCGCCCGACCCCATAAGCTTGCCGCCGGAAAGTTTTTTCATAACGACAACGTCATCCGCGACCAGCCTGTGGCCCCGAACGACAAGCTCAAGAGCGCATTCGCTCTTACCTATGCCCGACGGCCCCATGATAAGCACGCCCACGCCCATTATGTCAACAAGCACGCCGTGCACGTGCGTCTCGCTTGCGCCAAGCTCCTCGATTACCTTTATTATCCCCCTTATGCACCGGTTCGTCTCATAGGACGACGTGAGCAGCGGAACGCCCTGCCTGTCCGACTCCTCCAACATCTCGCTGAACGGCTTTATGTCAGCCGTAATAAGATAAGCCGCGGCTTTTTTCTCGAAAAGTTTTTCTATGAGACTCCGCCTTTTTTCCCCGGTAAGCTTTCCTAGGTACGTCATCTCCGTCTTGCCGAACACCTGTATACGCTTCGGGTCGAGGTTGTCGAAATGACCTGTCAGCGCCAGGCCCACCTTCTGCACTTCGGGCTTAAGCGGTGTCGTGGAGATTCCCTTTCCGCCCGCCGCCAGGACAAGAGCCATTTCGGAAGGGCAGCCATCAAGGATGTCTTTTACATAAATACGTTTCACGGCCCTTATCCTTCTTCCTTCGCGATGAGCGCCTTTATCTCCTTGGCGTCCCTGGCCTTTGAAAGCGCGTCCTTAAGCTTCCCGTTCTTCATCAGCCTGGAAACTCTGGCAAGCGCCTTGAGGTGTTCTCCCGGCGCGTCCTCCGGTGCGACAAGCAGGAAAAAAAGCCTCGCCGGCTGACCGTCCAGGGAGTCAAAATCGATACCCTGGCCGGAGCGCCCGAACGCAATTATCATCCGGGGTATTCCCTTCAATTTGCCGTGGGGAATGGCGATGCCCCCGCCTATGCCAGTGCTGCCAAGGGCCTCGCGGGCGGCCAGTATATCCGAGAGATCGCGGGACTGGGGTATCTTTCCCCGGTCCTGGAGTATCACCGAGAACTCCTCGAGCACCGCTTCCTTCGTTCGGGCCGTAAGTTCCGGTATAATCATCTCCTCGGTAAGGAATTCCGAGACTTTCACTCTTTATTTCCCCTTCGGCTCGATAAGGCCGATGTTTCCGTCCCTTCGCCTGTAGATAACATTTATGGCGCCGGTAGAGAAATTGGAAAAGACAAAGAAATCCTTATCAAGAAGTTCCATCTGCATGACGGCTTCTTCCTCGGTCATGGGCTTCATATCGAAACGCTTTGTCTTTATTATCTCCGGAATCCGCTCCGATTCTTCCTCTCCGGCATGGATTTCCCTGCCCTCGCCCTTACCCTTGTGGCCTTTGAGTTTTTCTTTGTATTTCCTTACCTGGCGGCCTATCTTGTCGGTGACGTTGTCGATGGAATTATACATCTCCTCTGTCTCCTCGGACGCCTGTATTATAAGTCCGTTCACCTTGATCTGCACCTCGGCCTTGTGCCGGAACTTCTCGACGGCCAGGGTGATGCTTGCATCAGCGGATTCAGGAAGATATTTCTCCAGTTTTTTCACCTTCTCTACCGCGTACGCCTTCAGGGCGTCGGTCGTATCCATATGCCTTGCGTTGAATATGATGTTCATGAAAATACCTCCCCTTTTCTCTTATGTTGTCAGTACGGCTTTTTCCGCACGCTGGCCGGAGGGATCTTCAGCTCGCCCCGGTACTTCGCAACCGTTCTCCTCGCGATGTCGATGTTCCTGGATTTCAGAATGTTCACTATGTGCCTGTCGTTAAGCGGGTTTTGGGGGTCCTCCTCGGATATGGCCTTCTGGATGAAGTTCCTTACGGTAATGGACGACAGATCGTCACCTTGCGTGCTGGCTATGCTCCCGGAGAAGAAGTATTTAAGCTCATATATCCCCTGCGGAGTATGGACGTATTTGTTTGTCGTTACCCTGCTGACTGTGGACTCGTGCATTCCTATATCTTCTGCCACATCTCTCAGTATCATAGGCTTCAGATAGTCTATGCCCTTGTCCAGAAATTCCCTCTGGCGGAGCACGATGCTCTCCGCCGTGCGATATATCGTCTTGTTTCGCTGCTCGATGCTCTTGATTAGCCACTGGGCGGAGCGCAGTTTGGACTCTATATAGTCCTTCGTCCCCTCGTCTGAGCCGCGCCTCATCAGGTTCTTATAAAACGGGTTTATCCTCAGCCTCGGCATCCCATCGTCATTTAAAAGTATAACGTATTCCCCGTCCTTTTTTACGACGAAAACGTCCGGGACTATATACTGCACTTCCGATACAGTGAAAGGACGCCCAGGCTTTGGTTCCAGCGCCTCGATAGCCTTCGCGGCAAGCTGAACATCCTTTATCGATACCTTGAGCGCCTTGATGATTCCCGAATACTTTTTCTTTTCGAGGTCATCCAGGTGGTCGGCAATTATTTCTTCGACAATCGTCCCGCCAAGGCCCAACTGGCGCGCCTGTATCAGCAGACATTCGCGCAGGTCCCGCGCCGCGACACCGGGCGGATCCAGGTCCTGCACAATCTTGAGAGCCGCCTCCGCCTGTTTGACGCTCGCCCCCGCCATCTCGGCGATTTCCTCGACGGTCGTGTCCCTCAAATAGCCGTCGTCGTCGATATTGCCTATTATTACCTGGCCCAGCTTCTTCTCAAGGTCGGTGCCGGCAACAAGCATCAACTGCCATTCAAGGTGCTCCGAGAGACCAACCGCCGAGGAGAGCGTCTGCTCGTACGAAGGCTTTTCGTCGTCCTCCGGGAAATACCGCGCGTCGTCGGAATAATCTCCGTTACCGTCTATGTAGTTATCCCATTTAAGGTCGAACAGGTCTACCGTGGGCCCGTCTTCGCCCTCTGTCCGCTCCGCTTCCGCCTGATCGTCGCTCTTCAGACCTGCATCGCTATCATCCTGGTCGGTCTCAAGGCTGGCATCCTCCAGGACGGGGTTTTCCATCATCTCCTGGTAGACTATCTGCGACATCTCCAGCCGCGACAGTTGCAGGAGCTTGATGGCCTGCTGAAGCTGGGGAGTCATCACCAGTTTCTGGGCAAGCTTTAAATCCAGGCGCATCTCAATTGCCATGACCGTAGACCTTTGTCTTAGAGCCTGAAGTTTTCCCCAAGGTAAATCTGCCTTGCCTTTTCGCTCCGGGATATTTCGCCGGGAGTGCCAGTCTCAAGGATGGCGCCTTCATTTATTATATAGGCCCTGTCCGTGATCTCAAGGGTTTCCCGGACGTTATGGTCGGTTATCAGCACACCTATGCCACGGGCCTTGAGTCTCGAAATAATCTTCTGTATATCCATGACCGCTATCGGGTCTATCCCGGCAAAAGGCTCGTCGAGAAGTATGAACGACGGCGACATGACGAGCGCCCTCGTTATTTCCACTCTCCTCCTCTCGCCGCCGGATAGCGTATAGGCCTTGGACTTCGACAGCGCGGTCAGGTTCAACTCCTCCAGAAGTTCCGCAAGCCTCTCCTCGCGCTCGGAACGCGAAAGCGAGAGCGTCTCAAGGACCGCCATTATGTTCTCCTCCACCGTGAGCTTCCTGAATATCGAAGGCTCCTGCGGCAGGTATCCCATTCCAAGGAGCGCCCTCTTGTATATCGGCTGCTCCGTAATCTCGATGTGGTCCATGAATACCCTGCCCTTGTCCGGGCGGACAAGGCCGACCACCATATAAAATATAGTGGTTTTCCCGGCGCCGTTCGGGCCGAGAAGCCCCACGACTTCGCCTGTCCTAACCGTGATACTGACCCTCTTGACCACGCTCCTGCCTCCGTAGGACTTCCGCAGGCCCTTGGTATACAGGGTCTTCATGGGATATTTATCCCCTTTGAGCTCCTCGGCAGGCCTGGTTTTGAACCCGGGGATATTATCGGCTTTTTCCCGGAGGTCTTAACGCTCTGGGCAGATTGCCCCGGAAGCCCTGACTGCCCCGCCTGCGCGCCCTGCTGGTAGAGCACAGTTCTGGCGTCTTCGACCTCAAACGTATCGTCTTTTATGTTATAGGATATTTTTACCCCTGTCAGTACGTTGTCCCCCTGCCACACTCTGGGCCTGCCGGTTAATACGAAACTGTCCGACGCGCTGTAATATGTCGCATTGTCCGATGTCGCCGTCTTGTCCTGCTGGACAATTTTCACGTTACCCTTTGCCGTTATGGTGTCAATCTTTCCGGACCCCTGGAAGACGTCGGCGGCCTGTCCGGCAGCCTTCCCATTCGCCGGTATCTTATCTTTTTTGAGATGTATAATAACTTCGTCAGCGGTAAGAGTTATATCTCCCTTCTTTACCACCACATCTTTTCTGTAGGTGACAACCTTAGTTTTATTGTTCGCCAGAAGCGTCCTTGCCGTGACTACTACCGGTATGTCCTTTGAGGCCAGAGTCTCGTTTTTAACAGGCGGCTTCCGGCCCGCGGCATATGCGGATACCGCAGCCATCAGAATAATAAAGACAGAAACCGCCGCCAGCCGATATGACGGCCCGGCCCCCGCCGCGACTTGGCCCGAAGCGGTTCGAGCCGCCTTAGCGGGACTGGGTAAATATGGTTTTGACGCCATTCGTTATCCTTACCTCCTGGAGATCCGATCTTGCGACCATTCCCTTGCCTTCGATTTTTATGTCCTTGCCGGAAAGCGTTACTTCGCCTTTTGTGGTAAGCTCTTTTTTTACTCCATCCCATGCCAGCGAAGGCGATGTCATTCGGTAGCCGTTATTCGACGTTATCACTACATCCTTGCCGTTCCCGAGGGCCTTCATGCGTTTTGTTTTGGAGTTGTAAGTCCCATTGTCGGCGGTAAGCGTCAGGACAGTTCCATTTTTTGAGTTATATACCGCCTGAAGGTCGGTCAGCCTTGCCTTCCCGGTAGATTTTTTCATAGTGGCCTTTTTTGCCGTAAGCTCCCAGTTCTCCCCAAGTCCGTCGTTCCTGGCGAACTTGAAACCGTCGATTACCACCTCGGCCTGATCAAGGTTTACATTAGGTTTTATTTTTTTCGGGGCGGCGCTTATAAGGCCCGGATTCTTTACCAGGAAGGCGGCGCTTAAAGACAGCAGGGTTATTACGATTAACGCGAGGAATATCTTTGCCCTGGCTGCATATTTCATAATAATTTCTGCCGTAGTTCTTTATTTGGTATTATAATTGCAATATCAAGCAAAGAATAACATACCAAAATATCAAAGTAAAGCCAAAAAACCCATTATCGCATTCGCATTAAAAAGCTTTTTTCATATAATAATCCAATAAGTTACCTTCCCTCAAGCCCCAGTCGCACACCGTAATTTTATCCACGCGCAAGGCGTCCATTATAATGCCTGCGAGGAGCGTTCCGGAGACTATTATATCCTCTCTTCCAGGCTCGATACCGGCTATAAGTCTGCGGCTTTCCTTCGGGAGGCCGGCAAGCCTCCCCTCGAGCGCCGATATGCGCTCCCTGTCCAGCATGTGTCCGGTAATTTTCGCCGGGTCGTATATCTCCTGGGCCAGGTCTACAGCCGCAAGGGTTGTTATAGTCCCCGCCGTCCCCACAAGCGTTGGCTTACCGCCCACCGGAAAGTCCTTCAGCCTCGACATGACGGTTTCGGTGCAGAAAGCGGCGAGTTCGGCCATTTCGAGCGAAGCAGGCGGGTCGTTTACAAGAAACCTCTCGAAGAGACTCACGGCACCTATGGGCATGCTGACGGCTCTGTGTTTGGACCAGTCCTCTGTAAATATAAGCTCGGTGCTGCCGCCACCGATGTCCATGACAATTTTCCTGCCGAATGGGAACATACCGCCGATTGCGGATTTCACGCCGAGGAGCGTAAGCCTCGCCTCCTCTTCCGCAGGGATTACATTTAATATTATCCCCGCTTCATCTCTTGCCTCACGCACGAAATCCCCTGCGTCTGAGGCCCTTCGGAGCGCCTCGGTTCCGATTGCGCTCACACCCTCGACCCCGGCTTCCAGCATACGCCTGGAATACTCCGCAAGTGCACCAATTGTCCTTTCCCTGGCCTCGGCCTTTAGCTTCCCGCCGGGTTTCAGCCCCTCGCCCAGCCGGGTGGTCTCGCGCAGGTTAAGCACCTCACGCACTATTTTCCCGTCCCGCACCTCTGCCGCGAGAAGCCGCAGTGTATTTGTTCCCACGTCTATCGAAGCAATTAGCGGCATTTACTTTACCCCCAATATTTTGTGGACCTGCGGGATTACGCGTACGTTTCTCAATATTCGTTTTGCTAAGAGATAAATTTGAATAAGTTTCTCCGGAGAGGGAGCATAGTCCTCATTTCCCCACCCCTCCCTCCCGCCTGTGGGCGAGGGATAAATCCCTGAGCCCTCTCCCCTCGGTGGGATAGGGCTGGGAGAGGGGGTCATGGGCTGTATCACAAAAATCGCGTCAGGGGCCGCTTTAGCCAGGATATTAGCGGCCATTTCAACCTCCTCTTTTGGAGTTTGCCGGGATACAACGGCCTTCGCTATGAGTTCCTTGCCCCTTGCCGCCTCCACAAACTCCCTGTGAGCGTCCCAGAACTCCCCTTTTCCCGTCGCAGATGGTAATTTGAAGTCCATACTGATTATATCCACTAATTCCTTTACCCTCAAAAGGGCGCCCGGCAGTACCCCGTTTGTTTCGAGAAGCACTTTAAACCTGCCGTCTAATCCCTCCAGCAGGGCCCGGAGGAACTCAGGCTGCTCAAGCGGTTCTCCCCCGGTAATAGCCAGTTTGGAATTAAAACCGGAAAAGATTTCATAAGACGATAGCGCCTCGATGACAGTCCGGACGGGGAGCGGGTTTTCAAGATATAATAATCCCCCGTCAGCTTCTTCTAAACGCGCATGGCCGGATTCCGTCATGGAATATGTCGTATCGCAGTAGTTGCATCCCAGGCTGCACCCGGCCAACCGGACGAAAATATGCCTTTCGCCGACAAAAGGCCCTTCTCCCTGGAAAGAACCGAATATTTCGCTTATGTAGCCTGTGCAATTCATGAATATGTAATTTATCCTTTTAAATTCATGCTGTCAATGGTCTAACTGCTTCATTTTCCAGCATATTAAATATTTTTAAGACGATTTGGTCTTGACTTATCCCATCCTATATTTTATATTGTCGCTGTGCCAAAATATCTCATTTGAAGAAGTCAAAGCGAGAAAGGAGGGGGCACATGTCCATGAGGGCGAGATTTCTGGCTTTGCTTCTCCCCGCAATTATTTTCTTCCCGGTAAGGACATTTGCCGACACTTCTGCCCGGGCCGCGTTGCCTGGGGTTGCGTCCGCCTCTGCGTCCGCTCAAGGGTCTTCTGGCTCTGTGAGCGCAATAAAATGCGCCCCGGCGGGCGAACTTACAGCCGATGCAAGGTTTATAACCGTCGATGGCAAGCCCGTACCGGACCAGCCGGCTGTCGCAGCACAGACTGCTCCGGTGCCAGTCCCGGATACGGCTTCGGCTTCAACGTCCGCGGCGGCAAAACCGGAATCCGCATCCGTTCAACCAGCGGCTTCCGCAGCCACAGCGCCGTCAATAAAATCAGCACCGGCTCCGTCGGTTTCTTCCTCAAAAACCAGCCCGGCGCCCTCGGCCAAGGCCGCCGAAAACCAACAGCCTGCCACAGATACGTCGTCGGCTGCCAGCGAACCCTTAAACGGGGATAACGCAGGCGCGGCAGTATTCTCCAGCTTCATAAAGGACAATACCGCGACCGTCGTACCGCCCGGTGGACAGGGTTCAGCCGCAGGTCAGATGGGCGCGCCGCAAGCGGACATGCCAGCCGCCGGGCAACCTGTCATTCCCGGCGTAGGCCTGGATTCCGCAGCCGAGGCAAGCATACCTCCTTCAGGTCTTCTGGCGCCAATAGCGCGGAATATAAAATATTTCTCCGTGACCGTAAGAAAACATTTCCAGCAGTGGCTTGCCCGCTCCGGCAGGTATATGGGGCTTATGAAGAGCATACTCAGGGAAAACTACATGCCGGAGGATCTGGTATTCTTGGCGCTCATAGAAAGCGGGTTTAACCCCAGGGCGTACTCATGGGCCAAGGCCTGCGGACCCTGGCAGTTCATAAGGGGCACCGCAGTAAGATACGGTTTAAGGGTGGACAGCTGGGTTGACGAGCGGCGAGACCCAATAAAGTCCACGCAGGCGGCGGCGGCATACCTTAAAGACCTTTACGGGACGTTCGGCTCCTGGCCTTTGGCAATGGCATCCTATAACGCAGGCGCGGGAATGGTTGAGCGGGCAATAAACCGCACCGGCGGCATCCAGGATTTCTGGCAGCTCCGGAAGACCCGCTACATGCCTTCCGAGACCAAGGACTACGTCCCCAAGTTCATTGCTGCCAGGATGATCGCCGAGAACCCGGACAACTTCGGCTTTAAGGATTTAAGCTACGACAAGCCGTTTGTATTCGACGAAGTCCAGCTTAATCACTGCACCGATCTGCGCACGGTCGCGCTCTGTTGCGGCGTCTCACTCGACAAGATAAAGGAGCTTAACCCGGAGCTTATAAGGGGCTGTACTCCGCCCGGCCAGGTCTATACCCTGCGCATACCTAAAGGCAAAAAGGCGGAGTTCCTCGCCGCATATAATTCCCTGCCAAGGTCTGAGCGTTACGCCGCTCCGAGAACACGTATAGTAAACAGCCGTTACATCGTCCGTCGGCGTGCGATCCTGAAAGTCATAGCCAGAAGGCTCGGCGTCCCGGCAATCAAACTCGCGCGGGCGAACCACCTGAAAACCTATTCGCGGGTAGGGAGAGGCAGAAGGCTTTTAGTCCCGCATGAAAAAACCGTCATTGCGGCCGAGATACCGTCGCATATTAACATTACGGATATAGCGGCATCGACAGGATCGTCGCCTGCGGAATCTACAGTCGCTCCCGTGACGGACACAAAACCTCAAGCTGCTTCGGAGAAGCCTCAAACCGCTTCCACGGCTCAGCAACCCGAATGCCCCGCCAAACCGGAACTCCGACTCGGTTCCCTGCTCCCGTCGCCTACCGCCGCCGATGCCGATGAGACTGCTTCACCGGCAAAACAGGGAGCGGCAGTTGCGGCTTCCGCCGCTTCTCCATCGGTATCGGAAGAACCTCATCACTACATGCCCCGCCGGTCGGCCAGCCGTTCCCGCCGCACTATTTCCAGGCCGGTTGTCTACCGCGTAAGAAAAGGCGACACCCTGGCCTCCATAGCGAGGAGGCACCATACAACTATAGCCAGACTCGCACGGCTTAACCACCTCGGCAGGCGCAGGGTAATAAAACCCGGCCAGCGGCTGAAATTATCGATTACAGTGAAGGTCGCATCAGGACATTCCAGGCGCGAAAGAACCGCTCACGTAAGACGCCCAAGACATGAAAGACTCGCATCCCACAGAAGGCATTCAAGACACAGGAGAGCCGCACGCTCAAGAAGATACCGGGTCAGGAGCGGGGACACCCTCTGGAGCATCGCAAGGAAGTTTGGCGTAAGCCGCAAAAAACTCTCCCGCGCCAATTCCATGCATGGCCGCCATTCAATCAGAAAAGGCCAGACCATCATCATTCCGGCAGCATAGGGAATCGTAAGACAGGTTATCTTAAAAAACCCTTATATCGTTATTCCGCCATCCACTGAAATTATCTGGCCGGTTATGTAGGCTGCATCGTCAGAGGCAAGGAAGAGCGCCGCTTCAGCTATATCATCAGGGGAGCCGAACTTCGATAGCGGTATGTGGGAGAGGAGCTCAGTTTTTATTTTCTCCGGCAGCGTATCCGTCATCTCCGTATTTATCACTCCGGGCGCGATTGCGTTGACGGTTATGCCAAAGTTGGCGAGTTCCCTGGCAAGGGATTTTGTCATGGAAATTACGCCTCCCTTTGATGCGGAGTAGTTCGTCTGGCCAGCCCTGCCCGTAATGGCGGAGGGCGAGGCCATGTTGATTATCCTGCCCCTCCTGGCCCCTATCATGCCCCGGCAGGCGGCCTTGCAGCAATTGAACGTCCCTTTAAGGTTCACAGAGATTACCCTGTCCCAGTCATCCTCGCGCATGAGCATAAGAAAGCCGTCCTTAATGACTCCGGCGCAGTTCACAAGGACAAGCGGCGCGCCGAGATCGGCCTTCACCTGCTCGAATGCCTGGTTTACCTGGGCCGAGTCCGACACATCCGCTTTTATTATAATTGACTTCCCAAGCTGTGAGGCCTCGGAGAGAAACACCTTTGCGGAGCTGTCATCGCTGTGATAGAACACAGCCACGGAAGCCCCCTCGCTTAAAAAAGCAAGCGAGATCGCGCGCCCTATACCCTTTGTGCCGCCCGTAACAACAGCTGTCATGCCGTTTAATATGCCCATTATCAAACCCTCACCGGCATGATGTCCTGGGCAGAGACCGCCTTGACGCTTCTGTCAATCCACCTCACCATCCTCGTCAATGCGCTCCCCGGCCCTGCCTCGATAAAATTATCAAATCCCGCGCCTGTCAGTTTCAATACCGCATCCTTCCACGGAACCATCGTGTGCAGATGCCTGAACAACACATCCGCTATCTCCGCCGGGCTTTCAATAAACCGTGCGTCGATATAAGACAGAAGAGGAATAAAAGGCCGGCGGAAATTAATTTTTTCGACGTCCTCACGAAACAAAGAAGACGCCTCTTCCATAAGCGGGGAATGATACGCCGCGCCCATCGGGAGGCAATAGGCATGAAGCGCACCACGCAAAAGTGAGAGCCGGACTGCCTCGTCCACCGGGTCTTTCAGGCCGGAGACAAGTATCTGCCGCGCCGCGTTTACGTTCGACACCCAGACGTCCCCGGCCTCTTTGCAGATGTCTTCGACCTCCGGCACGGAAAGGCCGATTACTGCGGCCATTGTGCCCGGGGGGTTACTGTCTTGTGAAACGGCGTGATTTCCTGCCGAGATTACGAGCCTGGCACCTTCTTCAAAAGATACCGAGCCGGATGCAACAAGCGCGGAGTAAAACCCGAGGCTGTAGCCTGTAACGGCGTCGGGCGCTATACCGTCTTTGACGAGCTTAAGCCTCCATGCTTCGTTGCAGACGAATACGCAGAGCTGTGCGGGGATGTCTTTGTCCAGTTCGCCCTGCGGCCCCTCAAAGGATAGCTTTTTTATGTCAAAATTGGAAATCTCCGAGGCCGCCTTGTAAAGCCTTCGTGCCTCCGGAAAATTATCGTATAACTCCCGGCCCATGCCGACATACTGCGAACCCTGTCCGGGGAATAGAAAAGCGGTTCTACCCATCTACCCCCTCAGATATTCCCATAGGGGGCCGGTGAAGCCGTAAGACCTTAGCCTCGTCCTTATCTTGTCCGTCATGCGAAGGTGTATTCCCGGCATGATAAAGTTCGTATGCTCCCGCCCATAGCGGGCAAGGCACTGGGATACTGCGTCCATATCGAGCGCGGGGGAGAAATAGAACATAGGCTTAAGACCCGGTCCTTCGTCCTTTATGACTCCTTCCGCCCTAGCGCGTTTGGCAAGCTCCGTTCCGGGGAATACCCTTATGCCGAGCATGGCTATGACCGCGTTCGGTTTCAGGCTATCCATAAGGGAAAGGCTCTCGGCAACGGTACTGGCTGTCTCGCCCGGCGCGCCTAGGAGCAGACTGTGACAGAATGAAAGCCCGGCATTCGCGCAAAGCTTCGAGGCCCTGGTTATGTCTTCCACGGAAAAACCCTTGCCGAGATTGGCAAGTATCGCGTCTACGCCGGAATCCGTTCCGAATTCGACCCCCTTGCATCCGGCCCTGCGCATCAAATCGACAAGCTCTTCGTCCATGTGCGCCGGATTCAAATAACAACTCCATGCGGCGGATGTGCCACGGGAAAGAAGTTCCCGGCAGAACTCCTTGGCGTGCTCCATCGGGAAGTTGAAGACGTTATCGACGATGAACATATGCCTGAGGCCGTATCGTTTCGATGCCCGCTCGAATTCAGCCGCCGCGAGTGCCGGTGTTCTCACGCGCACCTTGCGTCCCTCCACAATGGGGTAGGTGCAGTATGAGCATCCGAACGCGCAGCCGCGTTTCGTCTGGATGTTGCCGGCGCCGCCCTCCGCCATGTACAGTTCGTTCTCTATAAGTCCCCTGTCCGGCTCGGACGATGCGTCCAGGTTCGATATTTTCCTGGGCGGATTTATTATTATCTCGCCCTTGTATCGGTAGGCAAGGCCTGGAAGGTCGTTTATCGGGAGCCCATCCTGGAGCCGCCGCAGGAGCTCAGGCAAAGCGGTCTCGCCCTCCCCGACTATGCCGAGATTAAGTCCCAGGACGCCCAGTATCTCGCGCGGCATGAGCGTAAAAGCCGCCCCTCCCGCAACAATGAGCTTTACGCCGATTGCCCTTAGTGTCCTGACAACAAGGAGTATATCCGGGAGATATGACTGGCTGTGCGGAAAAGCAACGTTGTCTATGTTCCTAATGGAAAGCGCTATGATATGCGGCCTGAACGCGCGCACCGTGTCTTTTATGGCCACAGGGACGTCCACAGCGAACTGAAGGTCGAGAAATCTTACTTCGTGACCGGCCTCGCCGACGGCGGCGGCGACATATGCGGCGCCTATCGGAGCGACAGGGTCCGGGAGATTCTCCCGGTTGGTCGAAATTATCAGTACCTTCATGCGGCCTCCTTCGGAAGGCTTTCGAAAGTGCAGATCTCTAATACCCCGACCCCGGCGGATGGGCATACAAAAAGGTAAGTAATTTTATCACAGGCAAAGGCTTATTTCCAGATATTTTATTCTATTTGAAGTTCCGCTTCTGGAATATCAGAACGGAGAGCGAGAGGATTGCCATCACATACATCAGGCCATATGATATGGACATCAGAAGATAATCCGATGGAATCGGTATTGAGTGGACAGTCTTGGCCTTTATGTTGAAGTCTTCGAGGTTCGGAAGGAAATAATATACAAAATTCAGGACAGCCTTAACGCCCGTCTGGCCTGTCTTAGCCGCCAGGCTCCGCAGGTCTCCTGTCATATGCCCAATAACATAGAGCGCGAGTGCGTAGCTCGCGGAAAGCGTTGGGGTGGAGAACGTGGAAAAGAGTATCGCCGAGGCCGTTACGACCAGAAGCTCTACATATATCAGGAGTACGGCCATGAGGGTCTGCCAGGGCAGTTTATCGGTGTACATATATAAAAAAAACATGTAGCAGACCGTCATTACGGATATGTAGGACAAAAGCACGAGGGACAGCCCGAGGTATTTGCCGAGCAGGAACTGCCAGCGCTTTATGGGCTTCGAGATTATTATGTAGATGGTCTTTTTCTCAAGCTCCTTGCCTACAAGGCCTATGCCCACAAAAATGGATATTATAACCCCGAATATCTCTATGCCGGAGAGTGAGAGGTCTTCGATTATCTTCGAGCGCTCCCCAAGCGTAAGGGTGGAGAGGAGCACTGACGCGCCCAACAGGAGAAGCGCGAAAAATACGAGTGAATAGAATATCTTATCCCGGATGACTTCCTTGAAGGTGTTTATCGCTATGGCGTAGACTTTCATTTCTTTTTCTCCACCTCTTCCATGAACAGGTCTTCGAGCGAGCTTTTGTGCGGGATGAGCGAAATTATCTCACCGCCGGATTCGAACACGAGCCTTTTGGCCCTGGTTGCGGCCTCCGGGTCGCCAAACGTCACCGTGGTCTCGCTCCCGCGCGTAACCGTCCCGGATGCCATGCCCTCAAGCCTTGAGAAGTTCTCGCCGGATACGCCTTTAAAGGTCATCTCGACGGATTTTATCCTCGTGTCCGAGATAAGTTCGCCCACAGTCCCCATCGCCCGGAGTTCGCCGCGAATTAGTATTCCGACGCGGTCGCATATAACCTCCACATCCGGGAGTATATGCGTGGAAAAAAATATGGTCTTCCCCTTGTCCTTAAGCCCAAGAATTATATCCCTGACCTGCTTCCTGCCCACCGGATCAAGCCCGCTCATAGGCTCGTCGAGCACGACGAGCTCCGGGTCGTTTATAAGAGCCTGGGCTATGCCGATCCTCTGTTGCATCCCTTTGGAGAACTTGCGAAGCTGGAGGTTCTTCGCGTGCGAGAGGCTGACCATGTCGAGAAGCTCGTCGGCCCTTGCCGCCCTTTCTTTATTGCGCATCCCGAAAAGCCTCCCGGAGAGGTCCATAAACTCCGCCGCCGTGAGGTAGTCGTAGAAATACGGCTGCTCCGGCAGGAAACCGATGTTCCTCTTTACGGATGAGTCGCTTAAAGGGCGGCCCATAAGCCATGCGGCCCCGCCGGTCGGATGCACAAGGCCCATAAGTATTTTGAGCGTGGTGGTTTTTCCCGCGCCGTTAGGCCCAAGAAAGCCGAACACCTCGCCCATTTTAACCTCCATCGTCAGACCCTTCAGCGCAAGGACGCGCTTCCTGAAAAACCCGACGCGGAACTCCAT
>DAHWTK010000069.1 GCA_027328825.1 Nitrospirota bacterium | reverse complement strand
TGCGGCCAGTAGTCCAGACCTGCGCGCTTAAGGTATCGGTCGGAAAGGGAAAATCCGAGCGGGCGCACCAAGTGAAGGCGGCATTCCGTTGCGGCGGATAGTCGGGCTATATTCCCCGTGTTCCCGGCGATTTCGGGCTGGTAAAGCACGATATGGAACATAGGGCATTATAACATCTATGAAAATAAAACTCCACCTGCTTCTATTCGTCCTGACCGTCTTCTCGACACTGTTCGCCGGAGCGTATTTCATACAGGAATATGACCTTTTCAGAGAGTTCCCGCACCGCATACTCCCCGGCCTCGTAAAGGGAGCTCCTTTTGCCCTGCCGCTCATGACAATACTCGGCGTGCATGAAATGGCACATTACGTTAATTCCCGCCGGCATAAAGTTATTGCGACACTGCCGTATTTTATCCCATTTCCCAATATTTTCGGGACACTCGGCGCGGTGATAAAAATGAAATCCCGCATCCGGGACAAGTCCGCGCTAATCGACATCGGGGCCTCAGGCCCGATAGCAGGATTTCTGTTGTCAGTTATCGTTTGCTCGATAGGCCTTTCAATGTCCCGCACATTGCCCGCGCGCCCTCCGGCCTCCGGCCAGACGATACTCGGAGGCTCCCTGATATACAACTTCCTTATGCGCATATTCATAAAGGGAGATCTGCATTCTCAGGCGATCGACCTGAGCCCGGTGGCCGTGGCAGGCTGGGTGGGTTTTTTCGTTACGTCGATTAACCTTATACCGGTCGGCCAGTTGGACGGCGGGCACGTGGCGTATGCCTTTTTCGCCAAACGGCACAGGCTGATATCCAAAATTTTTCTGGTCGCGCTCATCGCTATGGGTTTTCTTTTCCCCGGCTGGCTTATCTGGGGAATACTGCTTCTTTTCCTTGGCACGAAGCACCCTCCAGTCGAGGACCCCGCCCAACCCCTGGATGCAAAAAGGATTGCCATAGGCGTTTTTGCCTTTCTGATTTTCATAATCACGTTCACACCCGTGCCGATAGCCGTAGCACCCTGAATATCGCGTGATTTTCTCCTTTTTTCTCTTGCATTTCCCCGTAATTTGTGATAAAAAATACATAACTCAGAAGCAATCACCTGGGTGGGCTCGAAAGGCCCACTCTTTTTGTTTAGGTGGGTTTCCTCCTCTCTGCTTGCGGGGGAGGTGGGCGGGGGTAAGGGTGGCCAGGGAAAAGATAGTAGACGCCGCGAAAAGAATTGCCGGACCGGTGCTCGAGGAAATGGGCTACGAGCTTGCGGACCTCAAGTTTGTTATGGAGGGAGGCCGATGGCGCCTGCAATTTTTCATAGACAAGCCTGGAGGCATTACAATCGATGACTGCGAAGCAGTAAGCCGCGAAATCGACACTCTGATAGAGGTGGAGGATTTCATACAGGGTGCGTATGTACTGGAAGTCTCCTCTCCGGGACTTGACAGGCCACTTAATAACCCTTCGGATTTTTTGCGTTTTAACGGTAAGCTGGCGAAAGTTAAGACAAACGAGGCAATAGACGGACAGAAGGTCTTGACGGGCAGGATAGACAGCCCGGACGGGGAAGGTTTTAATCTTATTGTGCACGACGGCAAGAAAACGGTTTATATAAAATACGGGCAGGTCGATAAGGCCCGCCTCGAAGTCGAATTTTAGGAGGATTTTTCGATGAATCACGAGCTGATTACCGTAATAGACCAGATCTGCAAGGAGAAGGGCATATCGAAAGACGTGCTCCTTGAGGCGGTGGAGTCCGCCCTGGTCTCCGCGGCAAGGAAGAAGTTCCCGGAGAACGAAAATATAAAGGTAAAAGTGAATCCTAAAAACGGAAGTATCTCCATTCACCTGATTTATCAGGTGGTGGAAGAGGTGGAAAATCCGGGGAACCAGATGACGCTCGAAGAGGCGAAAGACTTAGACCCGTCTGCGGAAATCGGCGGAGAAGTGGATATACTCCAGGACTTCGAGGGCTACGGACGCATAGCCGCCCAGACCGCAAAGCAGGTCATAGTGCAGCGCGTAAAAGAAGCCGAGCGCGACATCATCGTAAACGAATACTCGGGCCGCATAGGCGACCTCGTAAACGGCATAGTCATGCGCCAGGAGAAGGGAAATTATATCATAGACATCGGCAAGACGGAGGCGGTCCTGCCGGTGCGCGAGCAGGCTCCCAGAGAGAGCTACAAGCAGGGAGACAGGGTGCGCGCGTACCTGCTCGATGTCCGAACGACCAACAAAGGGCCGCAGATAGTACTTTCCCGGAGCAACCCGGAGCTTGTGTCGAGGCTCTTCGAGATGGAAGTTCCGGAGATTTACGAGAAGATAGTGGAAATTAAAGGCGCGGTGCGCGAAGCCGGAGACAGGACGAAGATTGCGGTCTACTCGAAGGATTCCGCCGTTGACCCTGTCGGCGCATGTGTGGGTATGAAAGGCTCGCGTGTTCAGGCTGTCGTCCGGGAACTGCGTGGCGAAAAGATAGACATTATCCCGTGGACGGAAGACCCAATACAATTCATAAGTAAAGCGCTCTCTCCCGCGACTGTCGAAAAAGTCGCCGTGGACGAGGAAGAAAAGTCTGCGCTTGTCATAGTTTCGGATACGCAGCTCTCCCTTGCGATAGGCAAGAAGGGGCAGAACGTGCGCCTTGCTGCGAAGCTTACCGGCTGGAAGATAGACATATACTCAGAGTCTGAATACGACAAGATGACCCAGAAGGACAGGGAGAAGGAGATAGAAGAGGCGATAGCCCGCGAGTCCAAGCTCCTTGAGGAGGCGCAGGCGGCGGACGCCAGTTCGGCGGACGCCCCGGAAACGGGCGATGAA
Organism: Nitrospirota bacterium; assembly: GCA_027328825.1. Classification (GTDB taxonomy): domain Bacteria; phylum Nitrospirota; class JACRHJ01; order JACRHJ01; family JACRHJ01; genus JAKAHE01. The sequence goes on along the minus strand of DAHWTK010000069.1, from coordinate 5,988 downwards.
GGCGCAGCCTGAAAGAACTTGCATAGTCTGCCGCAGGAAGGGTAGAAAGGGAGAACTGATCAGAATGACCGATTCTCCGGCGGGAGTCATAATCGATTACACCGAAAAACTTCCGGGCAGGGGAGCTTATATATGTCCGGAAAACGAGTGTATAGACAGGTTTCTGAGGCCGGGCGGAGGAGCGCTTTCGCGGGCCCTGAAACGAAGCGTCGAAACACCGGACAGGGAAGCCTTCTATGAAGAACTTTCGGCGAAAATAAGAAGGAAGGTTTCGGCCCTGCTCGGCATGGCGAGGAAGGCGGGCCTGGCGGAATATGGCTTCGACGCGGCGCTTGGCGCTGTAAGGAAAACACCCGGCGGCGTAATGGTGGTTTCAGACGACCTGGCCGAAAACAGCCGAAGGAGGCTTCTGGAAAAAATAAACGGGGACGTTCTGATATATAATTTCTCAGACAAAGAGGCTCTCGGCGCTGTCATAGGCGCTCCTGAGCCGGTCGGGATAATTTACGTGAAGCCGTCCGAACTCTCGCATTCTCTTGCGAGGGAGATGGCGCTTCTTCTAAAAGTCAGCAGGGGGTGATTTTACAAATGGCAAAACCGAGAGTCTACGAGCTCGCAAAGGAATTGGATGTCGATAATAACCCGGATGCTTACAAGCAGCTAATCCAGGACATCCTCGTCGAGCTTAAAAAAATTGGGCTTAACGACAAGACTCCCTCTTCAGGCCTGGATGACGAGCACGCGCGGTTTATCCGGGAAAAGTTCGGGAAGCCCAAGGAAAAGCCGGTCAAGCCGGAAGTATTGAAGCTTGGAGTAAAGCCTTCAGGCGCCGTCAGAATAAAATCGGCCCCCCAGGCGCCGGAGCCGGAAGGTGTCAGGCCTGCGGCTGCCAAAAAAGTTGAAAAGCTGGAAAAAGAGAAACCGGCGCAGAAATCGCGTTTCGGTTTCTTCCACCACAAGGCCACCGCTGTGGCTACAGGGCCAGCCGCGGGAACTGCCGAGATCGTAAAACCGAAGATTGAGGCAAAGGCTCCGGAGCATCTGCCGGAGGAAGAAAAGATTGAAGCCGCCTCGCACGCGCCGGCGGTTCCGGAAGAGCCGGCCCCCGAAGTCCCGGTTTCTGAGCCTGCCGCTGCGTCCATGACCGCAACCGGGGAAGCCGCCGTCCAAGAGCCGCGCAAAACCGAGCCGATGCCGGAAGAAGCCCCGAAACCGGCGGTCTCCAAGGAAATGCTTGAGAGGCTCGCGGCGGAAAACATAAAGAAGAAGGAGGGAACCCTGCCTCCAAAACCTCAGGCTTCCAGGGAGCAGGCTTCAAAAGAAGCTTTTGCAAAGCCGAAGAAACCCAAAGGGCCAAAGCCCGCCAGGACTGAACTGGAGGTTCTGGATGGTGTCGATAAACTCCCGTCCATATCATCAAAGCTGAAGAACCGCCTCCAGACCGTCAAGAAAAAGCCTGCCGGCCAGGATGCAGCTTTTCCGAAGAAAGAGCAGGCGCCGCAGAAGTGGCAGGAATTCAGAGGCTCCAGGAAGAAAGGCCAGAAACAGGAGTTCAGAGGCCAGAGGACGCAGGCTCCAGCAGCGCCGGCGCCGGTCGAGGATATCGCCTCCACGGTAGCCAGGAAAAAAGCAATCAGGATTACGGAGGGCATCACGGTAAAGGACTTCGCAGACAAGATAGGCGTAAAGTCCGGCGACATAATAAAAAAGCTCTTTGAAATGGGCCTGATGGCCACGATTAACAACCCCATCGATACCGATGCTGCAATACTCCTGGCAGACCAGTACGGCCTGAAGGTTGACGTTACGCCAATAACGGACGAGGAGGCTTTTGTCGAAGAAGGACAGGACCGCCCGGAGGACCTGAAATTCCGCCCGCCGGTCGTAACCATCATGGGCCATGTTGACCACGGCAAGACCTCGCTCCTCGACGCCATACGCCAGACTAACGTTACGCAGGAAGAGGCCGGTGGCATTACGCAGCACATAGGCGCATACAGGGTGCGCCTCAAGGAAAAGGACATAGTCTTCCTCGATACGCCTGGACACGAGGCTTTTACTGCAATGCGCGCTAGAGGCGCTCAGGTGACGGATATAGTCATTCTCGTGGTTGCCGCGGAAGACGGCGTCCGTCCGCAGACACTCGAAGCCATTAACCACTCGCGGGCGGCCAAGGTTCCAATAATAGTGGCGATAAACAAGATAGATAAGCCGGAGGCGGACCAGGACAGGGTGAAGAGAGAGCTTTCCGACCAGGGCCTTGTGCCGGAGGAGTGGGGCGGCGATGTAATTTTCGTGCCCGTCTCCGCCAAAAAGCGCATAGGCCTTGAAAACCTCCTCGAAATGATACTCCTCCAGGCCGAGGTTATGGAACTTAAGGCCAATCCTAACAAGCTTGGCCGCGGCACGATAATCGAGGCGAAGCTGGACAAGGGGCGCGGTCCGGTGGCGACGGTGCTTGTCTCTTCCGGGACCATCAAGCCCGGAGACGTCTTTGTTACCGGCCAGCACTACGGGCGCATAAGGATGCTCCTTAACGACAAAGGCAGAAAAGAGAAAGAGGCTACGCCGTCTTATCCCGTGGAGGTTATAGGACTCTCCGGAGTTCCGCAGGCCGGGGATTCTTTCGTGGTTATGGAAGACGAAAAGAAGGCCCGGCAGGTCGCCCAGTCGAGGATGCAGAAACAGAGGGAGGTGGAGCTTGCCCAGAGGAAAAGGATTACTCTGGACGACCTTTTCTCGCAGATACAGAAGGGCGAGGTCAAGGAGCTCAATATCATAATAAAGGCCGACGTGCAGGGTTCCGTGGAGGCGGTATCGGAGTCGCTTTCAAAACTCTCCACGGAGGCGGTCAAATTAAACGTAATACACGGCTCCGTCGGCGCGATTACGGAGTCGGACATCATGCTGGCCTCGGCGTCCAACGCCATAATAATCGGCTTTAACATTCGTCCCGAACCCAAGGCCTCGCAGCTTGCGGAGTCCGAGGGAGTCGATCTCCGGCTCTACAACATAATCTACAACGCGATAGAAGAAGTGAAACAGGCTATGGAAGGCCTGCTTGAGCCGACACTGAAGGAAAAAGTCCTTGGACGCGCGGAAGTGCGACAGACTTTCAGCGTGCCGAAAATAGGCGTTATTGCCGGTTCATACGTACTGGACGGGATCATAACGCGCGGCAGCGCAGGTGTGCGCGTGCTACGGGACAATGTCGTCGTATACGAAGGGAAGCTGTCATCCCTGAAGCGTTTCAAGGAAGACGTGCGCGAGGTTCAGACTGGATACGAATGCGGCATAGGCATCGAGAACTTCAACGACATAAAGGTCGGAGATATAATCGAGGCCTACGACGTGGAGAAGCTTGCGGCCAAGCTGTAACGTATGTTTGTAGGCATACTGACAGTCGAACTGGTCGTGTATGACACAGGCTCACTCAAGAGCAAGCGGAGCGTCGTAAAGGGCCTGAAGGACAGGATACGAAGCAGGTTCAACGTATCCGTCGCCGAAGTTGACAACCAGGAACTCTGGCAGAGAGCGACGCTCGGAGTCGCCTGCGTGTCTGGCGAGAAGGCGTTTACCGCCGACGTCCTTAACAAGGTCGTGGACATGATTCGCTCCAATACCGGCGTCGAACTGATAGATTACCAAATAGAGATACTGTAGAATCGATTGAAACCACACGATTACAAGCGCTCCGATAGAGTGAGCGAACAGATACGCGCGGAACTTTCCGATATCCTGCTAAGGAAAACAAAAGACCCTCGCATCGGGTTCGTCACCATCACACGGGTGAAACTGAGCGACGACCTTAAATATGCGACGGTATTCGTCAGCCTTATAGGCGACGAGGCGCGGAAGAAGGAGGCCCTGAAGGGCCTTAAAAGCGGGAGCCATTTCATGCGTGGCGAGTTGGGGCACAGGCTCAGGCTTCGCACCGCGCCGGAACTTTCCTTCAAGCTGGACGAATCCATAGAAAAAGGCGCGAAGACGCTTGATATTCTTCGCAGCCTGGATATAAAAGACGACAAGGGGGATATTGAATGACCGGCGGGATAGAGGCGGTAGCCGAGGCAATTAAAAATCTTAATTCCGTAATTATTTCAACCCACATAAGCCCTGAGGGAGACGCCATAGGTTCCGAGCTCGGTCTTGCCCTGTCCCTGATGAAGATGGGGAAAAAGGTCTCGCTCCTGAATGCCGACCCTGTTCCGGAATTCCTCCGATTTCTTCCAGGAAGCGAACTGATAAAGACGGGAACCGAAATTGCCGAGCAATACGACGCGCTGGTTGTGGTGGACTGCGAGCCGGAACGTACGGGATTGAAACTGAAAGACGCCCCCGGCCTGAAGGTTATAAATATCGACCACCATATCACCAACCCAAAAACCGCAAGCGTTTACTGGATAAACCCGGATGCGGCGGCGGCGGGCGAGATGGTATACGACCTGCTCCTCTTCATGAACGCCCCGATAGACAAGGACATCGCCACAAACCTCTACACTTGCATATTCACCGATACTGGTTCGTTCAGATATACGAATACGGACATCGACGCCCTCGCAAAATCCGCGAAACTCCTATCCTATGGGGTCGATACATGGAAGGTCGCCGAGAACGTCTACGAAACGAAGTCCTTCGGCAGAATGAAGCTTCTTGGCCTCGTCCTGGCGGAAATGGAAATAAGCCTCGACGGTCTTGTGGCATGGGTTACGGTGAAGGAAGAATTCTATCGCATGACTGGCACCAAGGCGGAGGACACTGACGGCTTCATAAACTACCCCAGAGCCATAAAAGGTGTCGAGATGGCCGTGCTTTTCAGGGAGGCGGGTCCTAACAGGGTAAAGATAAGCTTCCGTTCCAAGGGAAGGGTGGATGTCTCGGCGCTTGCGGAAAGCTTCGGCGGGGGCGGTCATCCCAACGCCTCCGGGGTAATCATGGAAATGTCAATCGATAAAACTAAGGACTTCGTGCTTCCAAGGGTTATGGAGCACATGAAAAGATTTCCCGCCTGAATGGATGGACTCATACTGATAGACAAACCGGCAGGCTGGACATCCCACGATGCCGTTTTATTTCTGCGAAGGCTTCTGAAAGAAAAACGCGCCGGACATACCGGCACGCTTGACCCGTCCGCGACTGGCCTGCTTCTCGTCCTCCTGGGCAGGGCTACCAGGCTGGCTCAATTCTACGGCGGCGACAAGAAAGAATATGAAGCCGTAGTAAAGCTCGGATGCGAGACGGATACGCTGGACGCGGAAGGCAAGACGGTGCGTGAACTGCCCGTGCCGACGCACGACAGAAACGCGGTGGAAGCGGTTTTATCGCGCTTTATTGGCGAAATTGAACAGGTTCCACCGTCTTATTCCGCGATAAAGATAGACGGCCAGCCGCTGTACAGGCAGGCGAGGAAAGGACTGGATGTCCAGGCCCCGCCAAGGCGCGTTGTAATATATGCGCTTGAACTCCTTGATGTTTCCGGCGCCGGGTTTTCCATCCGTGTTGTATGCTCAGGCGGCACGTACATACGTTCGCTTGCAAGGGATATTTCCGCGGCGCTTGGCACATGCGGGCATCTTTCCGGGCTTCGCAGGACGGCAGCAGGGACACATAGAGTCGAAGACGCCTTGGCGCTTGAGCCAAAGCCACAGGCGGAAGAGGCCTTTGGCAAAATAATACCAATGGACAAGCTTTTACCAGGTCTTCCGGCTATAGTTCTGGCCTCGCGAGGCGCGGATGACGTCCGGCACGGAAGGCCGCCGTCGCGCGTAGATTTTATTTCGCCTCCTGAATACCGTGGCGATATTCCCGTCCGGCTTATGGACGAATCCGGAATACTTCTGGCTGTTGGGATGCCGGCGGGAGAAGACGCCGCGAACCCTTATCTTCCAAAGGTGGTTCTGGGCTAAAAAAAGCTTTACAAACCACTGTGGTTATGCTAATTTTTGAGGGTTATGGGCTATTATAAATCGAGACTCATGCAATAAGATC
>DAHWTK010000068.1:6182-8832 GCA_027328825.1 Nitrospirota bacterium | reverse complement strand
ATCAGCAGTCCGGGATTAGCCGGGCTAAGTGAGATTTGGTGAATAAAATCGCACCAGACTCGCTTCATGAGGATTCGTTCGGGAATTTCTACGGCTCGCTCCGTTATGGCAGAAAAACTCCTCTCTTCGTTCGTCAGACAGTTTCTGCCATGGCCGCTTCGCCGGAAATTTCCAGCTCGCTCATCCAAATGTCCGCTCGCTCTGATGCGATTTTAGATTGTCGAGGTTTCCATGCAGTCCATAGTAATTGAAGGCGGCAAGCGTTTAAGCGGCGAGGTAGCCATAAGCGGCGCGAAAAATTCCGCGCTCCCGATACTCTGCGCGAGCCTGCTTGCGCCGGGCGAACATGCCATAAGCAATGTGCCCATGCTCCAGGACGTAATAACGATGGGCAGGCTCCTTGAAAACCTCGGGGCGAAGGTTCAGTCCTCCGGCGGCATTTTCCGTATCGACACTGAAAACCTTACGGGAGACGAAGCCCCGTACGAGCTTGTGAAGACCATGCGGGCATCCGTGCTCGTGCTTGGGCCGCTTGTAGCCAGGCGCGGCTCCGCGCGCGTGTCCCTTCCCGGCGGCTGCGCGATAGGCGCGCGCCCGATAAACCTGCACCTGGCGGGCCTGCGCGAGATGGGCGCGGAGGTCGAAATAGAGCACGGCTACGTCGTGGCCAGGGCAAATCGCCTGAAGGGTGCAAGGATTTATTTCGATACCCAGACCGTTACCGGAACCGAAAACCTCATGATGGCCGCGACACTGGCAGAGGGCAGGACGGTTCTGGAAAACGCGGCATGCGAACCGGAAGTTACGGATCTCGCCAAATGCCTGACAGGCATGGGCGCGAAGATAAACGGCGCGGGCACGGACACGATAAGGATAGAAGGCGTAAGCGGCCTGAAACCCATGAAATATTCCGTCATGCCGGATCGCATCGAGACCGGGACTTATCTTGCCGCGGGCGCTATAACCGGCGGAGACGTGAAAATCACCGGCTGTGAACCGGCGCATTCTGCGGCCCTGCTCACAAAACTCCGGGAATGCGGCCTGGAAATCGAGAAAGGCTCGGACTGGATAAAGCTCAGGGGCTGCGACAGGCCGCGCGCCGTGGACATAAAGACCCTGCCGTATCCCGGCTTCCCGACGGACATGCAGGCGCAGTTCATGGCGCTGATGTGCGTTGCGGACGGATTATCCGTGATAACCGAGACGGTATTCGAGAACCGTTTCATGCACATTGCCGAGCTCAAGCGAATGGGTGCGGACATAAAGGTTCAGGGTAACGCGGCGGTTGTGCAGGGAGCGAAGAACCTGTTCGGCGCGCCAGTTATGGCGACGGACCTGCGCGCAAGCGCGTCTCTTGTTATAGCGGCCCTTGCGGCGAAAGGAAACTCGGAGATTTCCCGCGTATATCACCTCGACCGCGGCTACGAGAACATGGAAGAAAAACTCCAGGGCATCGGGGCGCGGATAAAGAGAGTCGGGTAAAGCAGCCCTTATCGAGCAGCGATTTAAAGCCGTCGCTTCCGCGAAAGCGGAAATCCGGGGGCTTTTATCCTTTGAGGTTTTCATGAATTTTCTTAAATACGGGCAGCCGGGGTTCGAGAAGTTCTTCAGGAAGATAGAAGGCCGGGCGGGAGAAGTCCCCGCGTCCGTGGAGAAGACCGTCCGGAAGATAGTGGACGACGTTAAAAAATCCGGCGATGTCGCGGTCGTTTCTTATACGGAGAGATTCGACGGAGTAAGACTGTCTCCGAAGAGGCTCAAGGTAACGGAAAGAGAAATAGAGAAGGCATACAGGGACGTGCCGGAGGATGATGTGGATGCGCTCCGCCTTGCGGCCCGGCGGATTGCGGATTTCCACGAACGCCAGAAAACGCAGTCCTGGTTCCTGCAGGAGAAATCCGGCGCGATGCTGGGCCAGCGTGTCCTGCCGCTTGAATGCGTCGGGATATATGTGCCCGGCGGCAAGGCGTCGTATCCGTCCTCCGTGCTTATGAACGCAATCCCGGCGAAGGCCGCGGGCGTGCCGAAGGTTGTGATGTGCGTGCCCGCTCCGGGCGGCAGGCTTAACCCCGGAGTCCTTGTGGCCGCGCGCCTCGCGGGCGTGGACGAGATATATAAAATCGGCGGCGCTCAGGCCGTCGCGGCAATGGCCTTCGGGACAAAGACAATCCCCAGGGTGGACAAGATTGTCGGCCCCGGAAATATATACGTTGCAACGGCGAAAAGACTCGTATTTGGCGCGGTGGACATAGACATGGTGGCCGGGCCATCCGAAATACTGGTAGTCGCGGACGCTACCGCAAGCCCAGCCTTCATAGCGGCAGACCTGCTCTCGCAGGCGGAACACGACGAGATGGCGTCGGCGACACTTGTTACTGACTCGCCGGAGATTGCAAAGGCCGTCGAGGCGGAGCTCGAGGCGCAGGTCTCCGTTTTGCCGCGCCGGGCGGTTGCGGAGAAGTCGCTTAAGGATTACGGCGCGATTATCCTGGTGCGGGACCTGAGCGAGGCGGCGGATATTGCGAACCGCATAGCGCCTGAACACCTGGAGCTTGCCGTGGACAGGCCGATGGAGCTTCTGCCGAAGATAAAAAACGCGGGCGCGATTTTCATGGGACACTATACGCCTGAGGCCGTCGGAGATTACTGC
>DAHWTK010000068.1:0-6172 GCA_027328825.1 Nitrospirota bacterium | reverse complement strand
CGAACCACGTCCTCCCCACGGGCGGCACGGCGAGATTCTTCTCGCCGCTTTCAACGGATGACTTCGTAAAGAAATCGTCCGTCCTGATGTATACGAAAGACGCCCTTGAAGAGCTTGCCCCCGCCGTGCTCCGGATAGCGAAGATGGAAGGGCTCGACGCGCACGCGCGGATGGTGGAGCGACGCGTACAAAAGCAGTAAGAAGAAATGACGGAAGTCTCCGCGTTGGTCGGGACGACAAACTTAATTTGCAGTTACGAAAGGAGCTTTTCTTTAAATGGTTCTTCGTCTCGGAATCCCCAAAGGCAGTTTGCAGGAATCGACTCTCAAAATCTTCCGGAAGGCCGGCTACAACATCACCGTCGGGAGCCGCTCTTATTACCCTTCCATAGACGACCCCGAGATAGAGTGCATGATGGTGCGCGCACAGGAAGTGCCTCGATACGTCGAGGATGGCGTGCTCGATGCGGGTCTTACCGGGTTCGACTGGATAATGGAGCAGGGCGCGAAGGTCGTGGAAGTAGCCGAGCTGAATTACGCCAAGGAGGGCCTGCGTCCCGTGCGCTGGGTAATTGCCGTGCCGGAAGAATCGAAGATAAAAACGGTAAAGGACCTGAACGGGAAACGTATTGCGACAGAGCTCCTTGGATATACAAAGAAGTTCCTGAAACAGAACGGCGTGAACGCGGAGGTGGAGTTTTCCTGGGGCGCGACCGAAGTAAAGCCCGGCGCAGGGCTTGCCGACGCGATAGTGGACCTTACCGAGACCGGAAACTCACTCCGGGCAAACAAGCTCCGCATAATCGAAGTGATGCTTACATCCACCACGCGCCTGATAGCGAATAAAGAATCCTGGAAGGACGCCGGGAAAAAAAAGAAACTTGAGAACTTGAATATCCTGCTCCAGGGGGCGATAGCGGCGGAAGAGAAGGTGGGCCTTAAGATGAATGCGCCATGCGACAAACTGGACAAGGTAACGTCCGTCCTGCCGGCTATGCACTCGCCGACTATCTCGCGCCACGCCGACCCTGACTGGGTGAGCCTTGAGGTGATAATCGACGAGAAGAAGGTGCGCGACCTTATCCCGGAGCTGAAGCGCGCCGGCGCTTCGGGGATAGTCGAGTATCCCCTGAACAAGGTGATACCGTAATTGGATATCAAGCCCCTTGTAAGAAGAGAAGTAGTGTCGCTTTCGGCCTATGAGCCGGAGGATTACGCGGGTGTGCGCATAAAGCTCGACGCGATGGAGAACCCGTATCCCCTGCCCGAAAGGCTCCAGGCAGGGCTTGCAGGCGCCCTGGCGGAAGTCCCCCTGAACCGCTACCCGGACCCTGAAGCCCCGAGGCTTAAAGACGCGCTCTCTGAATACCTGGGCGTCGGCGCGGAGAACCTTGTCCTGGGCAACGGTTCCGACGAGCTTATCGGGATGATAATCCAGGCATTCGGAGGTTCGCCGGGAATTATTTCATACCCGATGCCCACCTTCTCCATGTACGGCATTGTCGCCCGCTCGATGGGGCAGGAGGTCATGGAGCTTCCCCTGACGGCTGATTTCCAGATTAACTTCGACGGCTGGCTGAGGCTCTTCTCCGTCAGGCGCCCGAAGGTCATATTCATCAGTTATCCCAATAACCCGACGGGGAATCTCTTCGACCCCGACAGGATACGGCGCCTTATCGAGGGCTGCTTTTCAATTGTCGTCGTGGACGAGGCGTATTTCAGCTTCTCCGGCGAGAGCTTCATAGACAAAATACACGAGCTTCCGAACCTCGCCGTGCTGAGGACGCTTTCGAAGATAGGCATGGCCGGCCTTCGCCTCGGCGTCATGGCGGCGGGAAAAGACATCATCCGCGAGGTAAACAAGGTCCGCCTGCCGTATAACATAAACTCTCTCTCGCAGGCGGCGGCGGGATTTCTGCTCCGTAACCGCGCGGCCGTGGACGAGCAGGTATTAAAAATAATAGATGAACGAGAACGGATATATGAAGCGTTGAACGGCATGGACGGTGTTGCTACCGCATGGCCGTCGAAGACTAACTTCATCCTCTTCCGCGTGAACGGCGCCGGCAAAATTCATAAGGAACTGAAGGCGCGCGGGATACTGGTGCGAAACATGGATGCGCCGGGGCCGCTTAAGGACTGCCTGCGCGTGACGATTGGCACGCCGGAAGAGAACAGGGAATTTCTTGGCGTTCTAAAGGAAATTTTATCTGGAAAACAATAGAAGCCGGAGGCTCTATGGCCCGCAGGGCAAAGATAGAGAGAAAGACGACCGAGACCGACATCAAGCTCTCGCTGAACATCGACGGCGCGGGGAAATATAAAATCGATTCCTCCGTCCCGTTCCTCGACCACATGCTCTCGCTCATGACCCGGCACGGGCATTTCGACCTTAACGTGCAGGCGAAGGGCGACACGCACGTTGACTATCATCACACCGTGGAGGACGTGGGAATCGTCCTCGGCCAGGCGTTCCGGCAGGCGCTGGGGGACATGAAGGGCATAGCGCGGTATGGCTTTGCGAAGGTGCCGATGGACGAGGCGCTCGCGGAAACGGTGGTGGATATTTCCGGCAGGCCGGGGCTGGTGTATAACGTCAAGCTGCCCAAGGGCAAGGTCGGAGACTTCGACGTGGAGCTTGTGTACGATTTCTTCAAGGCGCTCACAGACCATGTAGGGGCAACCGTTCACATAAACGTCCCATACGGCATAAACCTGCACCACATTATAGAAGCGGTTTTTAAATCCTTCGGCAGGGCGATGGATAACGCCACGGCCTTCGATGCAAGGACGAAGGGCGTACCGTCAACAAAGGGTAAATTGTAAGGGTTATTTTCAAGGATTGTCATGATTGCCATAATAGATTACGGGATGGGCAACCTCCGCAGCGTGCAGAAAGGTTTCGAGAAGGTCGGGCACGAGGCGCTGGTTACGTCCGACAGGCGGAAGATACTGGACGCGGACAGGGTTGTCCTGCCGGGCGTCGGCGCATTTGCAGACTGCATGAGCAACCTGGACAGGCTCGGTCTTGTCGATACGGTGGGCAGGGTTATAGAGTCCGGCAGGCCTTTTATGGGCATATGCCTGGGGCTTCAGCTTCTTTTCGAGGAGGGCGAGGAATTCGGTATACACAAGGGCCTGGGGATACTCAGGGGCCGGGTTGTGCGCTTCCCGGCGGAGGTTCCCGGAAACCCGGAGCAGATATATAAAATTCCGCACATGGGCTGGAATAAAATAAAAATCATGAACCGACCGCCGCACTTAAAATATGTGGAAGACGGCGGGTTTTTCTACTTTGTCCATTCGTATTACGTCGTCCCGCAGGACGGCTCTATTACGGCCACGACTACGGAATACGGTCTGGAATTCGTATCCAGCGTCTGGAAGGACAATATCTTCGCCGCGCAGTTCCACCCGGAAAAGAGCCAGGAACAGGGGCTTGGGATACTTAAGGCTTTCGGAGAAATTAAATGATAGTTATACCGGCAATAGACCTGAAGGAAGGCAGGTGCGTCAGGCTGCTTCAGGGGCGGATGGAAGACGCGACCGTGTATTCGGAAGACCCTGCGGGGACGGCGGGACATTTCGAGTCCCTTGGCGCGGAGTTGATTCATGTCGTAGACCTTGAAGGCGCGTTCGCGGGCGAACCCAAAAACCTTTCGTCCATAAAAAGCATTTTATCCGCCGTCAAAATTCCCATAGAAGTCGGCGGCGGGATCCGCAACATGGACACAATAAACCTGCTCCTCGGGCTTGGAGTGAGCCGCGTGGTGCTGGGCACAGCCGCGCTGGAGGTGCCGGGCCTTCTTGTGCTGGCGTGTAAGAGATTTCCGGGCAGGATAATCGCCGGGATAGACGCCAAGGACGGCAAGGTGGCGGTACGCGGATGGGGAGAGGTGTCAAACGTGTCGGCTGAGGAACTGGCCAGGCGAATGGAGGACGCGGGCGTGCGGGCGATAATCTATACGGACATAAGCCGCGACGGTATGATGACAGGCCATAACGTAGCCGCGACGAAACGTCTGGCGGAAGAGGTTTCCACGCCGATAATCGCTTCGGGAGGCGTTAAGGACTTAAGCGACATAAAGGCCCTTATGGAAACAGAAAAACTCGGAGTGGAAGGCGTGATAACCGGCAAGGCGGTATACTCCGGCGCGCTGGATTTAAAAGAGGCGATAGCGATAACAAAAGGCTAAACCGTTGCTTTCTTTTCACGTGAAAAGAACGCAAAGAAAAGCGGGACAGTTTTATGCTTGCAAGAAGAATAATACCGTGCCTGGACGTAAAGGACGGGCGGGTGGTAAAAGGCGTTAGCTTCGTGAACCTGCGTGACGCGGGCGACCCAGTCGAGATTGCCAAGGCATACGACGCCCAGGGTGCGGACGAACTCACGTTCCTCGACATTACCGCATCGCACGAGAAGCGCGGGATAATACTCGACGTGGTGAAAAGGACATCCGAGCAGGTATTCATGCCGCTCACCGTCGGCGGCGGAATAAAGAACATAGACGACATAAGGGCACTCCTCAAGGCCGGATGCGATAAAGTATCGATAAATACCTCCGCGGTGTATGATCCGCGCTTTATAAGGGCGGCGGCGGAGCGGTTCGGCAGTCAGTGCATAGTCGTCGCCATAGACGCGAAGAGAACAGTCCCCGTGCCGGACGCCGAGCGCGCAAGACAGATAGAGGAAGTAAACCAAAAACTCTCATGGGCGAAGGACGAGGAGTTCCGGCATCTGTTTTTTCAGGGTGTGAATAAGGACGGCCTGCACTGGGAAGTCTTCACGCACGGCGGTCGAAAGCCGCAGTATATCGACGCCGTCGCATGGGCGGCGAAGATGGAGGAACTCGGCGCGGGCGAGATACTGCTAACGTCGATGGACCAGGACGGCCAGAAGACCGGATACGACATAGAGCTTACACGCGCGGTATCCGACGCCGTGAGCATCCCGGTAATCGCTTCCGGCGGCGTGGGCAACCTTGAGCATATTTATGAGGGCCTGACCGCCGGGCGCGCGGACGCGGCCTTGGCGGCCTCCATATTCCACTACAAGGAATATACTATCAGGGAAGCGAAGGAATACCTGAGAGAACGCGGCGTGCCGGTGAGGCTGTAAAGCGCGCCCGGCTTTCTTTTGTGTTACTTTTCTTTAACCTGAAAGAAAAGTAACGAATTTAAGGAGGCGTCTTATGGAATTTCTTTCCGTAAAAATCAACATCCCAGAGAACTGCAACGTAATCATCGGGCAGAGCCATTTCATAAAGACTGCGGAGGATTTATACGAGGTGATGGTAAACGCGATGCCGGGGCCGAAGTTCGGCGTGGCGTTCGCCGAGGCCTCCGGCCCGTGCCTGATAAGGGTCGAGGGCACGGACGAAGATATGAAAGCGGCGGCGGTCGAGAACATGAAAAACATCGCCTGCGGGCACTCGTTCTGCATAATGCTGAAAGACTGCTTCCCCGTGAACGTCCTGAACGCGATAAAGAACTGCCGCGAGGTTGTGAATATTTTCTGCGCGACGGCAAATCCTGTCGAGGTAATAATAGCCCGGACGGATTTGGGGCGCGGGATTATGGGAGTCATAGACGGCTTTCCGCCGAAGGGCGTCGAGGGGCCGCCAGATGTAATGAAACGGAAAGAGTTCCTGCGAATGATTGGATACAAACTATGATGTTCGACGCATCTAAGCTTAAATTCGACAAGGACGGCCTTATTCCCGCAATCGTGCAGGACTATGAGGACGGCGCCGTCCTGATGATGGCGTTTATGAACAAGGTGTCTCTCGAGAAGACGCTTCAGACGGGGCTTTGCCATTACTGGAGCCGCTCCCGGCAGAAACTCTGGCTGAAGGGCGAGACCTCCGGACATACACAGAAAGTCAAAGAGGCCTATTACGACTGCGATGCGGACTGTCTGCTTTTCAAGGTGGAACAGAAGACCGCGGCCTGCCATACCGGGAACAGGAGCTGTTTTTATACCAGGATAGAGGCAGGCGGCGTAACGGATGTCGGCGAAAAGAAATTCGACGCCTCCGCCGTATACTCGGGAAGCGACATTCTGGACAAATTGTACGGCGTAATCATGGACAGGAAATCCAACCCTGCCGAGGGTTCTTACGTAAGCAGCCTGTTCGCCAGAGGGAAGGACGTTATTTTAAAGAAGGTGGGCG
>DAHWTK010000067.1:286-8833 GCA_027328825.1 Nitrospirota bacterium | reverse complement strand
AGAAGAATAATGGACGGAGAGCATAAGGTATTCTGGCACCAGGCGGACATTACCCGCGAGGACAGGGAGCGTGTCAACGGGCACAAGGGCGTAACTATCTGGCTTACCGGCCTTTCCGCCTCCGGCAAGTCCACCATAGCGGTGATGCTCGAGAAAAAACTGTTCGAGCGGGGCTGCCATACGATTGTCCTCGACGGCGACAATATCCGGCACGGCCTGAACAAAAACCTCGGTTTCGGCAAAGCGGACAGGGAGGAGAACATCCGCCGCATAGCAGAGCTTGCCAAGCTTTTCACCAGCAAGGGCATAATAAATATCGCCGCATTCATATCGCCATACAGGGCCGACCGCAGGATGGCCCGCTCTATCCAGAAGGACGTCGATTTTCTGGAGGTGTTCATAAAATGCCCGATAAACGTCTGCGAGGAGCGCGACCCGAAGGGGCTTTACAAGATGGCGCGCGCGGGAGAGGTCAAGGGCTTCACCGGGGTAGACGACCCGTACGAGGAGCCTGATGCGCCGGAACTTGTCCTGGAGACGGACAGGTTCACGCCTCCGGAATGCGTGGATAAGATAATAGGCTTTCTGGCGCAGAAGAAAATCATACATGCCCCAAGGATGGACTTCATAACTATCGTCTCCGGCCTTCCCAGGACAGGCACGTCGATGATGATGAAGATGCTTGAGGCCGGGGGGATGACGGTAGTTACCGATAACACACGACAGGCCGACATAGACAATCCGGACGGCTATTACGAATTCGAGAAGGTGAAGGAGATAAAGGAGGACATATCCTGGCTCGCCGGCGCGCAGGGCAAGGTATTTAAAATGGTCTCGATGCTCCTGTATGAACTCCCGAAGGATTTTCATTTCAAGGTCGTGTTCATGGAGAGGGACATGGACGAGATGCTTGCAAGCCAGAGCAAGATGCTGGAAAGGCTGGGCAAGGCCGATGACACCAGCGCCGTCAGAATGTCGGCCATGTATGCGCAGCACATTTCGAAGATAAAGGCCTGGCTATCCAGCCAGCCGAATTTCGAGGCGCTGTATATGAACTACGGAGATGTTGTCGCCTTCCCGCACGAGAACGCACGGAAGCTTTCAAGGTTTTTCGGCAACAGCCTGAATATCGAAAAAATGGCCGCAGTGGTAAAACCCGAGCTCTACAGGAACCGCGCCGGCGATTGATTCACTGCATATGGAGTTGTAATGAAGGTTGGATTTATAAGCCTTGGATGCCCGAAGAACCAGGTGGATCTGGAGGTTATGGCGGGCATTATAAGGCAGGCGGGGCACGAGGTCGTTTCGGACGAGCAGGACGCGGAAGCGATTATTGTAAACACATGCGCGTTCATAAAGAGCGCTTCCGAGGAGTCAATCGAGGCGATACTTGAAACAGCCGCCCTGAAGGAGCGCGGTAATCTGAAGCATCTTGTCGTTGCGGGATGCCTTGCGCAGCGCTATAACGAAGGGCTTCTCGAAGAGTTGCCGGAAGTGGACGCATACCTCGGCACGGGCGAATTCGAGAGGGTTGCGGAAGCTCTCGATTCCCTGGCCGGGGGTGTCAAAACGCGCCATACATTGCCAGCCCCGGAATACATTTACAGCCACAATACGCCGCGCATACGCTTTACGCCTAGGCACTGGAGCTACCTGAAAATCGCCGAGGGATGCGACAACCGTTGCACTTACTGCGTAATTCCATCTCTTCGGGGCGCTTTAAGGAGCCGCCCGATGAGCTCGATTGTGGAGGAGGCGCGCGTCCTCGCCTCTCAGGGCGTAAAAGAGATTTGCCTTATTGCGCAAGATGTTACGGCATACGGCTCCGACAGCAAAACAAAATCGCTTCCCCGGCTCCTGAAGGAAATGGAGAAAATCCGGCCCCTACCCTGGATAAGGCTCCTGTATACGCACCCGGCCCATTTTACGGACGAGCTGATAGAATTTCTGGCCGGAAGCGACAAGATATTGAAATATCTCGACATCCCCATACAGCACGCCGACGACGGAATTCTGCGGAAGATGGGCAGAAATATTACATACGCGCGTGTAATGAAGCTCATAGAGCGCCTTCGCAAGGAAATACCCGGTGTCGCGCTGAGGACCTCGCTGATGGTCGGTTTTCCCGGCGAGACGGACGAGAAATTTAATAAACTCCTTGAATTCGTTAAGGATGTGGAATTCGACCACCTGGGCGTTTTCGGATATTCGGACGAAGACCGCGCCGCCTCGGCAAGGCTTCCCGGAAAGGTTAGCGAACGGTTGATTATAAAAAGGCGCGACAGGGTTATGAAAGCGCAGGCCGGGATTTCGCTTAAAAAGAACAGGGAAAGGGTAGGAACGACATATAAAGCGCTCGTGGACGGACCGTCCCCGGAGACGGATTTGCTTTATTGTGCAAGGATTTACTTCCAGGCGCCTGAGATAGACGGCGTGGTGTACATAAACGACGGAAACCCGATTTCCGGAGAGTTTGCCGACGTTTTGATTACGGAGGCGCATACATACGATCTCGTCGGCACGGCAGAAAGCAGCCCGCGTAAAAAATAAAAGGCGGCACAACCGGAGCCGTCCGGGCAGAACCTCTATGTCATGAGCAGTTCGGGATGAGCAGCTCGGGGGCCGATATAGAAGGAATCAGTCGCCTTCGAGGATGTCCAGGAGGTCGGTAGTTTTTTTCTGGATTATGTTTTCCACCTCAGCCTGTTTCCTGCGCAGCTTGAAGAGCTCGTCTGCGATATTTACGGCGGTGAGCACCGCGATTTTGTGCGCGCCGATAGTGGGAGGGCTTTTTTTCTGGAGAGCGCGCATCTTCTCGTCCACATACCGGGCGAGGCTATGCACGTATTCAGGGTCTTCTTCTCCCCTGACGGTATAGGAAGTCCCGAATATCTCCACTTCAGAGCTTTTCATGGCTACACCGACAGGCCCTCTACAGACTCAAGAAGCCGTTCAAGTCTTTCCCTAACCTGGTCTTTTTCGGCTCGAAGCTTCCGGTTTTCCTCTTCGAGGGCCTGATTGGACTCCTCGAAAAGCGACAGCTCGTCCCGAAGGCGGGACTTCTCCTCCTTGAGGGTCTTTACCATCTCGACTATCTTCGATATGCTGTCTTCCAGCGCTTCTATTTTTTCGATCGACATCCTGGCTCCTTTCATGTCATAAAAAAACTGCGCTATTATATAGCACGACCAGGCCCTTCTTCAAGCGTTTTCGGACAGGCGTCCGGACGCGGCTTTTCAAAACAGAAATATGTGTTATACTTGCAGGAAATAAATTAGAAAATAAATTAGAAAACTCAAATTTCTTAGTTGACAAAGGGTTTCTGTTTGACTAAACTCTTTGGAACCGGCTGGCCCGGTAGGTTAACACTTGACTCTAATGAAAGGAGACGAAGAAAATGAAGAAGTTGATTGTCCTGTTGGCATCCGGCGCTCTCGTTATCTCCCTGGCCGCTTGCGGCAAAAAGGCAGAAGAGACCGCCCCAGCACCAGCTCCGGCTGCTCCTGCTGCTCCTGCTGCCCCCGCTGCTCCGACAATGGGCGGTGCGACCACGGCGGCTCCTGCTCCCGCACCTGCGCCTGCTGCTCCTGCACAGGGTCAGTAGTTCCGACCGCAAGGGAGGAAGCGATCTACGAAGTCATAACCGCGCGGAAATTGTTTTTAAGTAATTGTCAGCTAATATAGCCGTATTGGATCCATCGCCCGTTTTCGAAAGGAAACGGGCTTTTTTGTTTCATTTGACAGCCGCAGGATTGCCGTATACACTGAAACTCCAAGCCGGTTTTTCCGGCAAAACGGGGGAGGTAAAAAATGCGGAAGAAGATAATTGTGCTCGCGTTTGGCGTTGTTTTGCTGGCTTCGGCGGCGCAGGCCGCGGGTCCTGACGGAAAGGCGCTTTTCCAGAAGAACTGCGCCGCCTGTCATGTGAACGGCGGCAATACAGTAAACCCGAAGTTCACGTTGTCGAAGAAAGACAGGTATGCGCACGGAGTCAGGACTGCGGCGGCCATCGTTAAAAAAATGCGCAACCCCGGCCCAGGCATGACCAAATTCACAAAGAAGATGGTTTCGGACAAAGACGCCATGGCCATCGCCCGGTACATAATCAAGACCTTCAAATAATCGGCTATACTGCCAGCCGGGCTATGGAAGCTATGAGGCTAAGGAGCTTTCCGGGGAATATCCCAAGATAGACGACTGTGATGGAAAGGGCCGCAAGGGCAATACCGGAAGGGATGTCTGCCGCCGGGAACACGGCGGCCTTTTCTATTTTTTCCCCGCCGCGCATGTATAGATAAACCACAACGCGCAAATAGTAATACACTGAGACGATAGCCGTCAGTATGCCGGTTATAGACAGCCAGACATAGCCCGAATTCATAGCCGAATAAAATATCCCGAACTTAGCAATGAACCCGGCTGTCGGCGGAAGCCCGGCAAGGGAAACGAGCGCTATTGAAAGCGCCGCGCTCCGGAGGGGATATTTGAACCCCGCGCCCCGCAGTTCTCGTATATCGCCAAGCTCGCCGTCTTTTCCTGAAAATGACGAAATCGCTCCGAATGCGCAAAGTTCCATCGCGGCATAGGCCACAAGGTAGAATATGGCCGAGGACTGGCCGCTTTCCGGCGCGGCGATCAGCGCGACTAAAACATATCCCATCTGCGCGATAGAGGAATATGCAAGGAGCCTCTTTATGTTGTTCTGCGTCAGGGCGGCGATATTCCCGAATACCATGGTAAGGGCGGCCATAACCCATAACACGTGTGACAGCTCGCTCCACGGCGCGCCCACCGCCCCGGTAAATTTCAGGAAGACCGCGAAAACAGATGCCTTCGAGGCGGTGGAGATAAATCCTACGGTGGGAGCGGGGCCACCCTGGTATACGTCCGGCGCCCAGAGGTGGAACGGAAAAAGGGACGTCTTGAACCCCAGGCCGACTATCAGCATTGCCCATCCGGCGAGGCCAATTCCACTGATTTTTGCCGCCCCCGCGCCTCCTGAAAGCGCGGAAACGGAATCCGCAAGTGAAAGCGTGCCGGAGTCCGCATAGATAAGCGCGAGGCCGTAAGCGAAAAACGCGGTGGATATCGCGCCGACGATGAGGTATTTAAGCCCCGCTTCACCTGAAAGCGGGTCCGACTTGTTGGCCGCCAGCATCACGTAGAGCGAAAGAGACATGCTTTCAAGGCCCAGGAACACGCCTAAGAGGCTTGTCGAAGAGGCCAGGAGCGACATGCCGAATGCCGCAAAAAGGGCAAGCGAAGGGAATTCCTCGCCCCCGATGGGCCTTCTTGTGGAATATCCGGACGCGAATAGCAGGCTTATACACGCCATGAAGGACGAGGCGGCCGTAAAGAACCTGCCGAAGGCGTCGTATGTAAGCAGATTCCCGATTTCCGCACGCGACGGCTGGATGCATATAGCCGAAACACCGGCGGCAAGCGCGATTATCGCTCCCAGTATGTTCAGCGCCCAGGGGCCGGGTTTTCGCATGAACGCGCCAACCAGGAGCAGGAAACACGCCCCCATCGAGAGAAGCATATACGGAATGAGGTTGTGCAGATCCGCGAGTGTCATGGTAATACTCCGCCGACTGAGCTTATCGTTGCCGTGTTGACCATGTTCCTTATCGGCGCGTCAAGCAACTTCAGTACCGCAGACGGGTAAATTCCTATGAACACCACGAGAGCCGCCAGAGGGATCAATACCGCCAGCTCCCGCCCGGAGAGATCGTTAAACCCGTGATATTCCTTAGCGGGGCCGAAAAGGATTTTCTGCGCAAGCGAAAGCAGATATATGAGCGTCGTGACCATCCCGGCAAAGCCTGCCGCGCATAGCCAGGGGTGCGCCCTGAAAACCCCCGTGAGGATGAGGAACTCGCCGGCGAAGTTATTCAACCCGGGAAGCCCGAGCGACGAGAGGATGAAGAACAGGAAGAAGGCCGACATGACAGGCGCCCGGTTCCACAACCCGCCGTACGCCGAAATATCGCGCGTATGCATACGCTCGTCCATCATGCCGATCATTATGAAAAGCGCGCCGGTCGTGATTCCGTGGTTTACCATCTGGAGCACCGAACCGGCAAGGGACACGTCGTTCCAGACGGCAATTCCGAGAATCACATA
Organism: Nitrospirota bacterium; assembly: GCA_027328825.1. GTDB lineage: Bacteria > Nitrospirota > JACRHJ01 > JACRHJ01 > JACRHJ01 > JAKAHE01. The sequence goes on along the minus strand of DAHWTK010000067.1, from coordinate 2,707 downwards.
TGCCAGGTGCGAGACGCTCGAATACGCTATCAGCCGCTTCATATCCTTCTGTGCGAATGCGATCCACGCAGCGTAGAATATGCCTATGACGGAGATTGTGAATATGAGCGGCAGAAAGGCCGCTGCCGCCTGCGGGAAAAGCGGGAAGGCCACGCGTATAAGCCCGTACGCCCCGGTCTTCAGCAGAAGCCCGGCGAGGATAACGCTGCCGGCCGTGGGGGCGTCCGTGTGGGCGTCCGGGAGCCACGTATGGAGCGGGAAAAGCGGCACCTTTACGGCAAAGCCCATTAGAAACCCCAGGAACAGGATGCCTGAAAGCATGGGGGACGCCGACGTGTGCGCAAGGTCTTGCAGCATGAAATCATATACGCCCGTCTCCCTTCCGTGAATAATATAAACTCCGATAATGGAAAGGAGCATAAACAGGCTCCCCGTGATGGTGAAGACGAAGAACTTCACCGCCGAATAAACGCGCCGCCCATGCCCGAAGACTCCTATCAGGAAGAACATCGGGATGAGCATAATCTCCCAGAAGAGATAGAAAAGAAAGAGGTCCGCAGAGAGGAACACGCCCATTATGCCCGTCTCAAGGAAGAGAAGCATAATGTGGAATAGCGAAACCCGTTCGTTTATCTGTCTCCACGAGACGAGTACGGAGAGCGCGAACAGAAGCGCGGTGAGCGTTACGAGCGGCAGGCTTATGCCGTCCATCATAAGCGCGTAATGTATTCCGAAGCGGGCAATCCAGGGATGGTCAATTTTGAACAATGTCCGACCGGAGAATATGCCGTGCCAGCAGAGCCAGTAAAGGAGAAGGCATATTGCCAGTTCAAAAGAAGTGACAAAAAGGGTGAGCCACCGGATGACCTTCGGGTTTTTCTCAAAGAGCAGAGTGAGCGCGCACAGGCCGGGCAGGAATGCGATGAATGTAAGCGCCCCGTTCATATTCTGCCCCAGAGAAAGTATATAAGAATGAGAGCGGCTCCGGCGGCTATGGACGAGATATATGCGGCGGCCCTGCCTGTAACGCCGGCTCTAAGCCATGTCCCGAATGCGGCGAAGCCGTCGGCGGTCTTGTCGAGGAAATCGTCGATCGCTCCCTCGTCTATCTGCTCCCAGAGTATAACCGACATTTTCCTGTACGGCAGGACGAACAGCCGGTAATAAAGTCCGTCTATATGCCATGCATTCTCAAAGAACCCGGCAACACGCGGATGTCTCGAAACCATGGCCTCGCGCCTCTCCGGGCGCAGGATATAAAGATAATACGATGCCGCCAGCCCAAAAACGAAAACGAGCGCGGTAATGGCCTGAAGGCCTGCGCCGGACGTTTCCGCAGGCACGATTCCCGCCAGGCCCTGCACCATTAAAAAGCCCGTCAGCCGTTCGGAACCGCCAAGAGCCGCCGGGAAATCGAGCGCGCCGCCGACGATGCTGAGTATGGCGAGCGGAACAAGTATCGCGGGCATGGCCGCCGGTATCGGCGAGGGCTTCTTTTTCTCAGGCCCCATGAATACTACAAACGCGACGCGGAATATGTATATCGTAGTAATCAGCGCGGTAAGCTCCAGCAGAGCGTAAACGGAGTAGTAGAACCATCCGCCCTGCATAAATGTCGCAGTGAGTATGGCGTCCTTGCTGAAAAATCCGCCCGTGCCCGGCGCGGCGGAAAGCGCAAGCGCCCCGGCCAGGAAGCTTGCGAACACCACAGGCATGTGTTTCCCAAGGCCGCCCATTTCGAAGATGTCGTGTTCCTCGTGCATGGCCTGAATGACGCATCCGGCCGCCATAAAGAGAAGGCTCTTGAAGAATGCGTGGATAATGAGGTGAAACAGCGAAGCGGAGACGCTCCCCGCGCCCACCGCGACGACCATATAACCTATCTGGCTGATTGTGGAATACGCCAGGACTTTCTTGAGGTCCCGTTGGAAGAGGGCCGCGGTCGCGGCGTAAAAAGCCGTAACGGCGCCAATGCCCGCTATTGTCATCATTGCCGCGCCGGAAATTTCTATTACCGGGAACATGCGCATAAGGAGATATGCACCGGCTGTGACCATTGTCGCCGCGTGTATCAGGGCGGAGACTGGCGTCGGCCCGGCCATCGCGTCCGGGAGCCATACGGTAAGCGGTATCTGCGCGGACTTGCCGGCCGCGCCCGCAAGCAGCAGGATAGAAATTATAAATGCGGTCTTCTCCGGCATCGCGGCTGCGGCTGTGTTGTTTATGGCCGATATGTCCGTTGTTCCGGCAAAATAGAAAAGCCAGATAATCGCCACACCGAATGCCGCGTCACCGAGCCTCGTAACGACGAACGCCTTCCTGCCAGCGTCCGCGTTTTTCGGGTCTTCGTGCCAGTGTCCTATTAGGGCGTATGAGCAGAAGCCGACCCCCTCCCAGCCGACGAACATGAGCGGCAGGTTC
>DAHWTK010000067.1:0-276 GCA_027328825.1 Nitrospirota bacterium | reverse complement strand
CACGAAGAGATTAAGGAAAGAGTAATACCGGGCGTAAGAGGCGTCGTCCCGCATGTACCATATGCTGTAGAGATGTATAAGGAACGACACGCCGGATACCATAACGGCCATCGAAAGCGAGAGCGCATCGAGCCTGAGCGCAAAGGGAGCGGAGAACCACGAAAAAGAGAGCCAATTGTAAAGGAAAACGTCCTGCCTTCCGTTTATGAACGCGATGATGGAAAACACAAACGACAACCCCACCGACGCGCAGGCGATGACTTCCGAGAGCCTGCG
>DAHWTK010000066.1 GCA_027328825.1 Nitrospirota bacterium | reverse complement strand
CGACATACTGGGGAAGGGCTATAATCCAAAAGACTACAGCTTCCACAAGAGCACGAATTATATCAAGATCTACTGGAACCTCAAAATCACAACCACGCGGGCCGTCGCGGACGGATTTGTGGAGCCTTTCGACCATAACCACGGCATCCATAACGTAAAACTGGAACTTGTCGGGCTGGACGGGGACGGCAATATCGTAAGCTCCGCCAAAGGCGCGCCGGAAGACGAATACATAATGTCTCCGTCGTATCAGTCTCCGTTTGAAATATCATTGCCGCTAAAGGGCGGAGAAAAAAGCTTCACCATACGTGGAAGCTACCGCCATTTCCCGACGGGCAACGACTCCGACTTCAGCCAGGACAAGCTGGGGCGCATACCATTAAAATAGCAGGCGAGGCGAACATGGACATAAAAATAAAGAGGGGTTCGGTATCGGGCGAGAAGACGAACGCGGCGGTATTCATGGTGTTTGAAGGCGAAAAGCCCGCCGGCGCGCTTGCCGAAATCGACGACGTTCAGGGCGGCGTAATATCCCGGACTATCGCTTCCGGGGAATTCACTGGAAAACGGGACGAGACGGCGCTGTTTCACCTCGTTTCCGGCGCAGGCCCTGAAAGGGTAATACTCGCCGGGCTTGGCAGGCGCGACAAATTCACACCCGACAATCTCATGCGAGCGGCGGGCGTGGCGGCCGGCCTTGCCCGGAAAGCCGGCCTGAAGGAAATATCCGCGCATTCCGACCCGCCCGAAGGCATGTCCGGGCGTCAGTTCGCAACCCTCGCGACCCAGGGCGCGCTCCTCGCGCTATACAGCTTCGACAGGTTCAAAAAGGTCGAACACAATAAGAAGGGGTTGAAATCCCTTACACTCCTGGCATCGGACAGGTCCGCGGAAGCAGAGCTCAAAAAAGGCGCGGCGGAAGGGCGCATAATCGCCGATTCGGTAAACTTCGCAAAGGACATGATAAACGCCCCTGCCAACGAGATGACGCCCTCTGTCATGGCATCGCGCGCGAAGGCTGCGGCAAAAGACGTCGGGCTGAAACTGAAAGTCCTCGAAGAGGAGGACTGCCATAAGCTCGGCATGGGCGCCTTCCTTGGTGTCGCAAGGGGCAGCAAGCAGCCGCCAAAATTTATTGTACTGGAATACAACGGCGGAAAGCCGGTTGACCGGCGGCAAGGCCCGTATGTCATAATCGGAAAGGGTATAACCTTCGATTCCGGCGGCATATCCATTAAGCCCTCCGAGGGCATGGAGAAGATGAAATATGACATGGCGGGGGCGGGGGCGGTCATCGCGGCGATACACTGCGCGGCGGCGCTGAAGCTCCCGGTGAATCTCGTCGCCATAGCGCCATGCACGGAGAACATGCCCGGCGGCGCGGCGCTTAAACCCGGCGACATGGTGCGTGCCATGAACGGCAAGACCATCGAGATAATCTCGACGGACGCCGAGGGCCGCCTCGTGCTGGCGGACGCGCTTTGTTACGCCGCGCGTTATAAGCCCAGGGCCGTAATCGACATCGCCACCCTCACCGGAGCGTGCGTCATTGCGCTTGGAGATTTCGCCATAGGACTCATGGGCAACGACAGGGAATTGACAAACGAAATCGTCAAGGCGGGCAATGCCGCGAACGAGCGCGCCTGGGAGCTCCCGATGTGGGACGAATACATAGACGCCATGAAGGGCGACGTGACCGACCTGAGGAACGTCGGTGGAAGGAAGGCCGCGACGGTTACAGCCGGAAAGTTTCTACAGGAATTCGTGGACTATCCCTGGGCGCACCTCGACATCGCGGGAACCGCCTGGGAGGAAAAGGGCAGGCCATACTGCCCCAAGGGCGCAACGGCAATAGGGGTAAGGCTGATAATAGAGTTCCTGAAAAAGAAGGGCGCATAGAATATTTCGCGAAGAATATTTGTTGTCATTCTGAGCAAAGCGAAGAATCCGCATTTAAGGCTTTTAGATGACTGACAGTTTTGATGAGATAAACGAATTTAGCATTTCCAGGGCCGAAACCGGTTTCTTTACCTGGGGCGTCAGAAAATTCACCGTTGCCGATTCCAAAGGCACGAATCTTTTTATTGCCAAAAGAAGCACATTCAATGAACTGCTTGGAGTTGGCATAATATTTCTCTTGTTTCTGTTATTGATAATGCCGCGCTCTATTCCTTTTTTTGCAGTTTTAATTTTTATCGCTTTGATATATATTTCAGCCGCATTTGCCTCTACGAGAAAAATGAAAATAGCCGTTTCACCAAATTCGTTCGATTCTGTTTTATTTAATATTATCCCGGATAGCACATTTTTGTCATTAAGAAATAGATATTACGTGACGGACAGAAATGGTATGCGTATCGGCAGAGTGGTTAAAATTAGTCCTTTTAAGATGATATGGAATTTAGAAGATTTATCAGGAAAACTGCTGGTCAGAATGAGAAGGAAAAAGTTCTGGAATTTTGATTTAATAGACATGTCAGAGAAAAATCTTATAGGCAAGGTTGATGGTTCCGACATTTTTGATTTACTACAAGCAAAAGGCAAATTTGCTTTTCGATTAACGGAGGAATCTACTAAAGGAATCGATCGGCGTCTTGTAATAGGTTTGGCCCTCGCATTAGCCGATTTTTCTGTGAGAATAAGAAATAGGCTGTCTTTATCCTGACAGCAAGCGCGTAGGGCGCGACACCCTTGGCGCGCCCTATATGCATTATTGGAGGTGGTATTTAGTCATGCCGATTTATGAGTACGAGTGCAAGAAGTGCGGGAAGCGTTTCGACGCGATGCAGAAGTTTTCGGACGAGCCGCTGAAGGAGTGTAAGTTCTGCGGCGGTGAGGTCAGGAAGCTTATGGGCACGCCCGCGCTACAGTTCAAAGGCTCCGGCTGGTATGTAACGGACTATGCCGGGAAGACCCCGAAGCCGGCCGGAAACGGCTCCGGTGGCGAAAAGGAAAAGACCAAGGAAGGCGCGAAGAAAGCGAGTCCGGTTCCACCCGCAACAACAACATCCGATAAATAACCCATGTCCCATATTTTCCCCGGCAGGACCGTCCACGTCCATGTACCGTATCCCAGGGTTTTAAATTCCCTCGGATTTCTTCGTGAGAACCGCATAAGCCCGGAGATATTCTTCCCGTCCGACCAACTCGATATTGTCACTCCGGCGGACATAGACAGGCTTGCCGACGGCCTCGACTGGCCGCATACGCTCTCCATACACGCGCCGTTCATGGACCTCTGCCCCGGCGCGGTGGATTCGAAAATCGCGGCGGTAACGCTTGAGCGGTTCCTGCAGACGATAGAGATTACCGCGCCGCTTAAGCCCCTCGCCGTCGTATTCCATTCCGGCTACGAAAAATGGAAATACGCGGGCAACACGGACATCTGGATAAAGAAGAGCGCGGCCATATGGAGAAAAGTCCTGGAACTCGCGGAAAGGACAGGGGTCAGGCTGGCAATCGAGAATATTGTCGACGCAGAGCCTTCCCATCTCGTCAGGCTGGCGGACGAAATCAATCACCCGCTCTTCGGCCTCTGCCTCGACGTGGGCCACAGGGAGCTATTCTCGGAGCTTACACCGGCAGAGTGGCTGGGCCTGACTGCGCCCAGGCTTTTCGAGCTTCACCTGCACGACAATTTCGGAACCGAGGACGACCATCTCCCCATTGGAGACGGAAAGATAGACTGGCGGGAATTTTTCGACACGCTCAAAAATCTCGCCGTTCAGCCAATTCACACGCTCGAAGCCCACAGCGAAAAGGACGCGCTTACGAGCCTTGACAACCTCGGAAAATTCTTATGAGCCGCGCCGATCATAGAGAAAAACTGGTCTCCGTCTTCGACAAGGCAAGCGAAGGATACGACCTGCCGGCGCTCAGGTTCTTTGCGGACAGCGCCTCACTGCTTATCGGCGATATGCGCCTTCAGGGGCGCGAGAGCCTGCTCGACGCCGCGACCGGCACCGGGCATGTCGCCATTGCCGCCGCAAATGCGCTCCCGGAAGGCAGAATCGTCGGGATAGACATATCCGACGGAATGCTGAACAGGGCGCGCACAAAGGCGCACAAGCTCGGCCTCGGGAACATATCCTTTGAGCGGTGCGACCTTGAGGACACGGGGTTCCCGGACAATGCCTTCGACATCGCCTCCTGCGCCTTCGGCATCTTTTTTCTGCCGGACATGCAAAGCGGGCTAAGGCATATCCTGCGCGTCGTAAAACCCGGAGGCAGGATATACCTGACAAGCTTCCGTTCCGGCCTGATGGAGCCTATGCGCGGGATGCTCCTTGCGAGGCTGAAGGAACTCGGCGTGGAACCGCCGGAATTTGCCTCCAGGCTCGACACGCCGGAAAAGCTCGCGGGCCTTCTTTCCTCCGTCGGCTGCCGGAACGTTGGCGTCAGGTCGAGGCAGATAGGTTATCACATAAAGGACGCGCGGGAGTGGCTGGGAATACTTACCAATACCGCATTCGGCGGCCCGCTTAACCGGCTCCCGGAAGACGATCGGGAGCGCATCATCGAGGAACATTTAAAGGAAGTGGACGGCCTCCGCAAAAAAGACGGCATCCGGCTCAATATAGAAGTCCTCTTCGCCCACGCGGAAAAATCCGTGGTCTGCCCGTCATCGTCGTAAATCGTTCACCCGTCCCCCGCACCACAAAATGTTCGTCATTCCCGCGAAGGCGGGAACCCAGGAATTTGCTCGTCATTCCCGAACGGTTCAATCGGGAACCCAGCGACTTTGTAAAGACACTGGGCCCCCGTTCAAAAACGTCCGGGGATGACGGGAAAGAAAAGGCCCGTCATTCTGCTTTTTCATAACGCCCCCTCTGTCCCCCTCTTAATCTTAAGAGGGGGATGAAGGTAGGACCGAACTGTCCACCCACGCTTGTCATTCTGAGCCCGTTCGACTCCGCTCAGGGCAGGCTCCGCGAAGAACCTGCTTTTCCGTTATCCCTCTCCCTCTCCCGGCCTTCGGCCACCCTCTCCCAGCGACGGGAGAGGGTAAATCGAATTGTCTACCCGCCTGTCATTCTGAGCCCGTTCGACTCCGCTCAGGGCAGGCTCCGCGAAGAACCTGCTTTTCCGTTATCCCTCTCCCGGCCTTCGGCCACCCTCCCCCACAAGTGGGGAGGGGAAAATCAAACCCGTCATTCCCGCGAAGGCGGGAATCCAGGAATTTTGCCTGTCATTCTGAGCAACGCGAAGAATCTGCTTTCGTAGCTGCCCGATTCATCGGGCGACTTTAAACCGCCCCATAAATGGGGCAGCTACAAAACCGGGAATGACGGATGTGATTAACTAATATCATGTAATAATCGCAAAGAGCAAATATCATCGGTCGGGAAACTTTCACTGTCCATAGCAATTCCGGATTGTTATCTAACATGCCGATTATTAAAATAAAAACTGTGGAAGAGCGCGTTTTTCCGGCGGTATCGGGAATGGCGCGAAAAATCCACAAAACAGGCCCTTTTGTGCAAAAACCGGGGCGCGGGGAAGGCGCGGCATTTTTCCTATGAAGGCGGGATTCTGCTTAATTTACCGGGAGTTGCGCTACCTATAAAGAACTTCTTCTAAGTAGCTAATCAAAATGCAACCTATTGATAAACAAGGAATTATTTTCGGGGAATCGGCAGTTTCCGTCGTTCCACGTGGAACCGTCAGAACTTCAAAACGACAACGGAAATATTGTCGGCACCGCCAGCCTCGTTCGCGGCCTTTACAAGCGCCTCGGCACACACAAAGGGCGACCCGGCGTTTGAAGCCAGAATCTCTGCGATTTTAGAGTCTTCCAGCATACCTGTCAGACCGTCGCTACACAGAAGAAGGACGTCGCCCGGCTCCGGGACAAGGTTTGATATGTCCGCCTGCGCATCTTCCTTCGTCCCGAGCGCGCGCGTTATGACGTTCCGGAACGGGTGAACCCTTGCCTGGTCAGGGGTTATCCTGCCCTCGGCAACCATGTCCTCTACCAGGGAATGATCCCTCGTGAGCCTCCGTAAGTCCCCGTTTCTGAAGAGGTAAATCCTCGAATCGCCTACGTGCGCAAGGGCAAGGCCGATCGACCGGACTCCAGCTCCGGCCTCGCCGCCGCTGTCGTCTTTTTCGAGCAGGACCGCCGCGACGGTAGTCCCCATCCCCTTCAGCTGCGGGTCGGACGCGGCCCTTTTCAGAACCTCTCCGTTGGCAAGATTTACGGCCTCAAAAAGCCTCTGCCCGGCACCCTTTGCCATCCCCGGCCCGGATTCAACACTCGCCCGGACAGCCTCGACAGCGGTGCGGCTCGCCACCTCTCCGGCGGCGTGTCCGCCCATTCCGTCGGCGACGACATAGAGCCCCAAGTCGTCGTAAACCCCTATGCTGTCTTCATTATTAAGCCTTTTTCTGCCCCGGTCGGTCTTCCCTGAGGATACCGGCCTCATTTGGCCTGCTAGGCTGCCGGCGCGGCGCCCTTGGCCTGCGGCTGGGCGGGCTGAAGCGGCTGGCCGTTGGGGCCCAGAGGGGCGAGGGAGCGCGCCTTGGCGAACGTGTCCTGGGCCTCTTTTTTCTTGCCCATGCGCGAAAGTATAAGGGCCTTGTTGTAATAAGCCCTTACGTACGAGGGATTTACCTTTATCGCCTCGTTGAACGCATCCAGGGCCTGCTGGTTATCGCCGAGCATCGCGTAGGCGTTGCCCTTGTTGTAATAAGGCTGGGGCACGTTGGGCGCAATGAGTATGGATTTATTATACTCGGCAATGGCTTCCTGCTTCTTTCCAACCTCCGAAAGGACGTTCCCAAGGAAGAAATGGGCCTCCGGGTTCTGCGGATTGAGATTTACCGCTTTGGTAAATAAATCGAGGGATTTCTGAAAATTACCCTGCGTGTACGCCGTCTTCCCGGCTTTCAGCAGCTCCTGCTCGGTCTGCGGCGCCTTCTTCGCGCATCCGATTGGAATCATGGCTATCAGGGCCACAGCCGAAAGAAAAACCGAAATCCTTTTCGCTCCTCTTGTCATCTCCCTCCCCTTTCTTCCATTACCATGAATTAATAATACCTTAACCCTGTATTTTTTCTCATAAAAGGGGGTACATGTCAAGCGGATAAAATTTTTATTGACAACCACAATATATTGTGCTATAAATATTCTTGTAACTCAACATATTGAATATCCTGTGGGCAAGGTTGGGGATTTTAACCCTGACAGGCTTTGGAAAGCCTGTGGACTACCTGGTGGACACGTTTCCTGTACCCACGCCGGACAGGCATCTGCAAGGAGGAACCATGCTCGGCCCTGAAGATCTGACCCTTACTCCATCCGAAGCCCCGCTGACGGCTGAGCCGGACCTTTTCGCGGGCGAAACCACTGACATGGCGCTTTTTGTCCGGACATCGGACGACCAGGTTGTTACCTGGAACCGCGCGAAGATTGTGGACGCGCTTGTCCGGGAGACATCAATAGACCGGGCAACTGCGGACGCCATATCCCTTGAAGTCGAGCGCGTGATAACCGCGGCGAGGATACGCAAGCTTACCGCGGCCCTGGTGCGCGAGCTTGTGGACGCGAAGCTCGTGGAATACGGCCTCGAATCCGCCCGCAGGAAGCATATGCGCCTGGGCGTGCCCCTTTACGACGTCGAGCGGCTGATACTCTGCCAGAACAAAGAAAACGCCAATATACCGCACGGGCCTGAGGCTACCAACCTCACCCTTGCCGAGAGCATAAAGAAGGATTACGCGCTCCACGAGGTATTCTCCGAAGACGTATCCGACGCGCACATGCGCGGCGCCATACACCTGCACGACCTGGGCTTTATAGACAGGCCCTACTGCTCCGGCCAGTCGCTCGAATACGTAAAAAAGTTCGGGCTTGCAATGCCGAACTCCCTTGCCGTGGCGAAACCGGCAAAGCACGCTGAAGTCCTGCTTGCGCACATGGTGAAGTTCTCCGCCGCGCTCCAGAGCCACTTCGCGGGCGCGATAGGCTGGGATGCGGTCAACCTCTTCTTCGCCCCATACATAGAAGGCATGAGCGACGCGGAGATACACCAGCTCGCCCAGATGATTATATTCGAATATTCCCAGCAGGCGGTCGCCAGGGGCGGCCAGGCGATATTCTCCGATATCAACCTTTACTGGGAAATCCCAAGGCATTTCGAGACCGTCCCCGCCATCGGCCCCGGCGGAAAATATACCGGCAAGAGCTACGGCGAATACGGCGAATGGGCAAGGAAGCTCATCTGGGCGCTATTCGACGTATATATGGAAGGCGACGGCATGGGCAGGCCATTTTTCTTCCCGAAACCGCTCGTTCACATAACGGAGAAGTTTTTCAATACGCCGGGGCATAGGGATTTCCTGACGCATATCGCAAGGTGTTCCGCGAAGATGGGCAACACGTATTACGTCTTCGACAGAGGCGAGACGGCAAAGATATCCGAATGCTGCCGGCTGTCGTTCAAGCTGGAGAAGCAGGATTTCGAGGACGCCCGTGAGCCTTGGAAGATGAGATATTCGGCGCTCCAGAACGTGACGCTGAACCTTCCCCGTATCGCATACGAGGCGAAGGGGTCGGAGTCCGAGCTTTTCAGAATACTTTCCGAGCGCATGGAGACGGCGGCCAGGGCGCACATGCAGAAACGCTACTTCATCGAGCGCCTGCTGTCTTACGGCGAGAATGGCCCGCTGGCTCTCCTTACGATGAACAGGGACGGCGCGCCGTATCTACGGATGAACCGGGTATCGTATTTAATCGGCATGGTGGGCTTAAACGAGATGGTGAAAGTGCATACGGGCCGCGAGATGCACGAAGGCGCGCCTTACCTGAAATACGGCCTAAAGGTAATCGCCCAGATGAAGCT
>DAHWTK010000065.1 GCA_027328825.1 Nitrospirota bacterium | reverse complement strand
GCCCGCCCCCGCCACATGGATTCCTTCTATAGCCTGCCCCGGCTCCAGATTGACAATTCAAAACGACCCGGGGCATAACCCGCCGCCTGAATTTCCCATGCAACCTGCCCCGGTTCGCACACGTCCGGGGCGGGAATGACGGCGTAATCTTTGGCGCCGCCACTTTTGCCCCCGCTCGTCCAATCAGGCGGGGCCCGCCGCAAGGCGGGCCTGGCCAGGTTAGACAAACCCTGTTTACTTCGTAAGCGGGACGAGGTCCTTGTGCGGGACCTTCTTCATCTCCCACTCGTTCGTCTTGGGGTTGTACTTGGAGTTGACGAAGCACTTCCAGTTCGTCTCGTCCAGTTTCGGGAAATCAGCCCTGTAGAAGAAGCCGGGGTAACGGGTCTCTTCCCTGAACAGGATGTGGCGGAGGTGAGCTTCCGCAGTGAATATCCTGTGGTAGTTCTCCCAGCACCTCATCAGCTCGTGGAGGTCTTTCGCCGCCATCTTCTCGGAATCCTCTTTCAACCAGGTGAGGAGCTCCAGCGCCCTGTTCATAAGAGCGGCGGAGGTGACGTAGTAGGTGGAGGTTCCGGCGACGTACTCGTCCATGATTTTGTTCAGGCGGTACATGAGCATCTTCGGCCTGATGTAGTTCGGGTTGACGTAGTCGTCCGTGGTGACGTTCTTGAACTGCTCGAAGGTCTTGAAGGGCTTCTGTATCTCCGCGGCGAAATCCTTGGCGCTCTTGGAGATGGTGGCCTTGAAGTCCTTGTTGTCCAGGACGAACTTCACCATGGCCTTGGCCGCGATGCGTCCTTCGGCATGTGATCCGGAGGAGAACTTGTGGCCGGAGGCGCCGACGCCGTCACCAGCCGTAAAGAGGCCCTTGACGGTGGTCATTCTGTTATAGCCCCACTGCCACTCGGCAGGGGCTATGTCCTCGGGGCCGGAGACCCAGATGCCGCAGCAGCCGGAGTGGCTGCCAAGCATGTACGGCTCGGTCGGCATAAGCTCGGAGCCGACAACTTCCGGCTGAATGTTCATGCCAGCCCAGAGGCCCGCCTGACCGACGCACATGTCGAGGAAGTCTTCCCACGCTTCGGCTTCGAGGTGCTTTACCTGCTTCTCGTCCATCGTCGCCGCAAGCTCCTTCATCGCGGTGGCGGTGTCCATGTATATCGGGCCGCGGCCTTCCTTCATTTCCTTCAGCATCAGGTGGTTCCTGAGGCAGGTGGCCGGGACTGCGGCGAGGCCGTAAGGAGGATAATCCTTCAGCATTTCGCCGTTCGTTACCATGTAGTTCTCGCCCTTGGCGTTTGTGGCCTTCGCCTTGAAGAGCAGGAACCATGCGCCGACCGGACCGTAGCCGTCCTTGAAGCGGGCAGGCACGAAGCGGTTTTCCATCATGGTCAGCTCTGCGCCGACCTGGGCGGCCATTGTGTAGGTGGAGCCGGCGTTCCATACCGGGTACCATGCGCGGCCCATGCCTTCAGCGACGGAACGCGGCCTGAAGATGTTGACGGCGCCGCCTGCGGCCAGGAGTATGGCGTTGGCGCGGATGTAGTATATCTTGTTCTCGCGGGTGGAGAAGCCGACCGCAGCCGCGATCCTGTTGTCTTCCTTCTCGTCGAGGATGAGCTTCACGATGAATACCCTCTCGAAGATATTCTCTTCGCCAAGGGCCTTCTTCGCGGCTTCGGCGACGATGACCTTGTAGGACTCGCCGTTTATCATTATCTGCCACTTGCCGGAGCGGACGCACTTGCCGCCCTTGTCGAGGGGCTTGCCCTCGTCGCCCGCCTGCTTCCAGACGGGGAGGCCCCACTTCTCGAAGAGGTGGACGGAATCATCGACGTGACGGCCCACGTCATAGATGAGGTCGTCGCGCACGATGCCCATGAGGTCGTTCTTGACCATCCGGACATAGTCGGCGGGATCCTGTCCGCCCATGTAGGTGTTGATGGCGGAGAGGCCCTGCGCGACCGCGCCGGAGCGGTCCATCGCCGCCTTGTCGACAAGCGTGACCTTGAGGCCGAACTTCTTGGCCCAGGGCATAACCTCGAACGCCGCCCCGCAATTGGCCATGCCGCCGCCGATAAGCAGTATATCGGTATCCATTTCTACTATCTGCGGGTCTTCACAGTATGAAGACGTGCAGCTTTCTCTCTCTAAGGACATATTCGATCCTCCTTGTAGGGCTGACACACGGGTCTGCCCCTACTTTTATGGGCTGTTTGTTCTGATTAAAGCTTCGGCAGCGTTTTCCCGGTTTCAGTAAACAGGAGCTGGTCCTTTATATCGCCAGGCTCCGGCATACCGTCGTAAGGCTTTATGGAGCCTTCCGCAGTGGTCCTGATTGGGAACTTGAACCTCTTGAGCTTGCCGTTGCGGAACTTTACGGTCCACATGATGGAATCCGAACCCCTGAGAGGCACAACGCTGCCGCCCAACGGGACGATGTCCGCATACGCCCTGACTTCGATGGCGCTCTGGGGGCATATCTTCACGCAGGAATAGCACTCCCAGCAGGCTTCCGGCTCCTGGTTCCAGGCCTTCATGAGGTTCCTGTCCAGCTTCATAAGGTCGTTCGGGCAGATGTACTGACAAGCAGTCTTGTCCTTGCCCTTGCAGCCGTCACATTTATCGACGTTTACACAACTTGGCATCTTAACCTCCTCCTGTAAATCTTCTGTTTGCGTTTAGCCGGATACCCGGCTTCAGACTGAATGAGTCTAAAATTCCCCTTTAAAATCCCTGTTTCCTTCCCACCTCCTTTATCAGAAAATATGTTGACCTATCCTGTTACTCGCATTAAATTTTGGCATGGCGGATTTTCAATTCATCCCGCCAGTCATACAATGTCTGCGTTCGGCCCGGATTATTTGCCTTCCGCGAACCGGTGCATCTTTATCTCGACCTTCTCCGTAAGTCCCTCGTAATACTTCCTGAGGATGGTGAGCACCTCCGGACGGCTGAAGTGGTCGGGAACCTCTTCCCCCTCGGAGAGCATCTTGCGGAGCTTGGTGCCGGAGAGTATGAGCCTCTCCTCCTTGCCGTGCGGGCAGGTCTTCATGGAGGCCATGCCGTCGCACTTCTTGCAGTAGAAGGTCCAGTCGATCTTGAGCGGCTCGGTCTCGAGCGCGCCCTTGGGTATCTTGTCGAAGATGTGGTGAGCGTCGAACGGCCCGTAGTAGTCGCCGACGCCGGCGTGGTCACGCCCGACGAGCAGGTGGCTCATACCGTAGTTCTGCCTGAAGAGCGCATGAAGAAGCGCCTCCCTGGGGCCCGCATAACGCATTTCCATCGGATAGCCGGAAACGACACAGGTGTCTTTTACGAAATACTCGTCCACCAGGACGTCTATGGCCTTCTGCCTTACGTCCGCCGGTATGTCCCCGGGCTTGAGCTTGCCTAAGAGCATGTGAATGCAGCAACCGTCGAGCATCTCTATCGCAAGCTTCGCAAGATACTCGTGGGAGCGGTGCATCGGGTTCCTGGTCTGGAACGCCGCAACGGTGCTCCAACCCTTCTCTTCAAAGAGCTTCCTGGTCTCGGCGGGCCTCATGTACACGCCCTTGTAGGTCTCCGGGTAATGGCCCTCGGAGAAGACCTTTACGGGGCCGGCCAGGTTGACATCGCCCTGCTCCATGACTTTCTGGACGCCGGGGTGCTCCATATCGGTCGTGGTGAACACGGCCTTGCACTCGTATGCCTTGTCTATCGCATACTTCTCGCTGATGGTCATGGATCCCATAAGCTCGCCAGTCTCGCCGTCCACGAGCGCGACTTCCTGTCCCGCCTTCAGCTTGTCGGCCTGTTCCTTGCTGGTCGAGAGCGTGATGGGGATTGGGAAGAACGTGCCGTCGGCCATGACGAACTTGTCGCATACGCCCTGCCAGTCGGCCTTGGTCATAAAACCCGTAAGCGGGGTGAAAGCGCCGATGCCCATCATTATGAGGTCGGAGGTCTCTCTGGAGGTCATCTTGACCTGCTCCATCTTCTTGGCGGCGGCCTTCGCCGTCTCCAGTGCCTTCCCCTCCAAGAGAAGCGGCATCAGTTTTTTTGCTTTACCGTGCGGATTAACAAGCGCCATCTTCACTTCCTCCTTGTTATGAAATCGGTCAAAGACCTTGTAACTATAGGCCGGGGACCTTCTGTCTGTCTGGGGACTGCCAAACCGCCCCCTTTTCGCCCTCTGCCTTTCCCTTTCATGCATAACGCATGGCCCTTCACGGAGGGGGAGTTTACATCCTTTCTATATAGGTTTCCAATTAATAATATTAATGAGGGGATAAACGGCGGGTATAAAAGAAAGGCAGCAGAACTCCCTATAACTATAACTTGTGGAAACTTAAAGGACAACGCCTATATATCGAAAAGTATTATAAAATTTTCTGATGAGCCATAAAAAAAATAAAACGCCTGCCCCGGCTCGCGTAAGGCCGGAGCAGACGAATTGAAGGGAAGCTTAGAAGTTTACTCCAAGCCCGGCCCTCGTGCCGTATAGGTCCGTATGGCTCGTGGGCTCAAGGGCCTCTCCGACAGGCGTGCCGTTTACGGTTAAAGTGATGGTAGGCGACTGGCGGATGTTCCAGCGCTCGTAATAGGGCTTAAAGAACACAAACGCTACGAAGTGCTGCGCCCTGGTCGTATAAATATCATAGGACAGTGGTACTTCGACCCGCCAGCCGGGGCGGTTACCGATATGAAATGTAGCTGTGTCGATGGTGTGGGCGTCGCTGGTCTTCATTTTCTGGTCGAACGGCAGAAACAGCGTGGCGTCTACCCCTGCAAGAAGGCGTTTTGTGGCCCTGTACTTGGCCTCCACGCCGATTGCCCCGTACCACCATGTATAGACCTCCGTGTAGTCCGGAAGCACGTCCTGGCCGCGTACCCAGTCCCGGTAGCCAACGCCGATATAGGGGGCCAGCGAGAAGTGAGGAGGGTTCCATATTTTATATCCCAGATTGAATTCCGTTTTGTAAAAGGTTTCCGGGATCGTGCCTACGTAGGGAATTGTCGCCCCTGTAAAAATATTTTGCAAGGCCCCGGTATATTTTGCATGGTTTGAATTCAGGTAGTCAAAGTCCACCCGCGCAAACAGGGGATACGTGGTCGCGCGGTCGTACCTGAGTTCGGCGTTCAGTCCATTCAGCCAGCCTGTGTCTTTGTCCGCAACCCCTTCGACTCCGTTATTATTCTGAAGCTCAGCATAATGCAGATACGCCCCGTTGTATCCGAGGAAGAACTTGAACCCGTTTTCACCGGCGCCAGGCAACTGATCCTGACCCGCAAATACAGGCACAGCCATTGTAAACATCAAAAAACAGGTAACAAGTGCGATTTTCTTCACCCTTTCCTCCTTTTCGATTTCCCCATTAATTTATAAAACCCAAAATTTCTTTTAATAGCCGTATGGTTTAGCATAATTCATATAGGAAAGCAATAATTTATGGAAGATTTTAAATCAATACTTAGATTTATTACGCGATTTTTTGCACTTTTGAGGAACAAAACAGTAATTGCTCTTGACAAAAATCCGATTCCGTGCGAAATTTTAATCATTAAGGATATTAATTACTACTACAAATACTAAGGAGGCCACATGCATACGACTCAGACCCGTTCAAAACTCACGCTTAAGATAAAAAGAAGGGGTTTTCCGGTCGGGCGGCTTGGAGCGCACGTAAAAAACGGAGTCAACGCAACCTATACCGCTTTTTTCCAGGAATATGAGAAAAACGGCCTGCCGCGCATAGGCGAGGCTTCCATAAGACCTTAAGACATCCTGTCCGGCGCCCCTCTGCGGAGGGTGTATTCGGCCCCGGCATCCAAAACGGCTGAAAATCGCCGATTAATTCAGCCCCGGCTGCACGGCCTGCGGAATCGCCTCCTCTTCCTTAGACGGCGCGCTCTCGTTCGGCGGGACGGCATTGTCCACCGCCGTCACATAATAAGTATATTTAACCCCCGGCTTAACTTCCTTGTCCGTGTATGTTATACGCCCTATAAGCGCCGCGTTCAGCTTTTTGAATGCACCCTCACCGGCGGCCTTCCGATAAATATTATAACCGGCAACGTCAGGCTCGAACGACGGCTCCCAGGACAGAAACACCGTTCCCTCGCCTCCGACGGCCCGAAGTCCCTCAGGCGGGGGCGGGGCCTGCGTTTTGGCCGGCGTAACGCAGGTCTCTTCCGAATAATCCCCTTCTGTCAGGGGCGGTTCCTTGCCCCGGAGCGCGGTTACGCAATAGCAGTATGTCCTGCGGTTTACAAGCCCTCTGTCTGTGAATCTGTTCTCTTTTATGGGCTGGGGGTTTATTTTTGTCTTCGTTTCTACGCCCTGTTCATGCCTGTAGACATTATACCCGGCAAGGTCGGTCATAGCCCGTCCGCCTTCGTCTTTCATCGGAATGCTCCAGGACAGAAGGGCCGTCATGTTCCCCGCGGAAGCCGTGAGGTCAGATATTTTCTCCGGCGGCATGAGGAAATCCACCGGGAGCGTCTGCGTGGCCTGGCCGTAAAAGCCGTCCGTGTTCATGGGCATTACCCTGTAGACGTATCTCCTGCCGAAGATACCCGTCCCGTCCGCCCAGACGACCTTTCTGCCGTTTATCGCCGCACTCTTTGGATACTCAAGGTCTACATATCCAACTTTCTGAAACGCGCACGGGCAACCCGCATCGCCCGAAGGGACATCCGCGCGAAGCACGAGAAACCCCGCGAGATCCGTAAGCGGGTCGTCCCTTGTGTTTTTGTCGGGCGCTGTCCAGGAGAGTATGACAGCCGCGGATTTCAGCTCCACGGAAAGCCCGGTAACGGGCTTCGGGAGCACGGTCCCCGGTATGATTAAGTCCCCTTTCCTGCCGCAGGAAGCTATAAATGCGGCTATAATCAGGACGGAGATTAGAAAAAAGTTCTTTCTCAAGCAGGTTTCTCCGAATATAATAAGGCAATTGCTATAATTATTGGGACGGGAGTATAACACACAAACACAAGGGGATTCAATTATTTATGGCGCGAACAAAAGTGGTGGCGACGGTCGGCCCTGCATCAGACAGCGAAGAAAAGCTCATTGAGCTGATAAAAGCCGGCGTGGATTGCTTCCGGCTTAACATGTCCCACGGGGACGCGGAGGAGAAACGCGGGCTTATCCGCCGGATAAGAAATCTCGCAAATTCCGGCAGGACGGAGCCCTTCTGCATACTGGGAGACCTCGGCGGGCCGAAGGTCCGTGTAGGCAGGCTTACGGGCGGAAAGGCAAGGCTCGACGAGGGCAAAACGGTATGCCTTACCTCCCGGGAGATAACCGGAGACGCCGAACGCATACACGTAAGCTACGAAAAACTCGGCGCGGACTTAAGGCGCGGCTCCCGCATCCTGATTGACGACGGCATGATGGAGCTTCGGGTAATCCAGGCATCGGAGGGCGAGGTCAAGGCGAAGGTCGTAAAGGGCGGAATGCTCCTGGAGCACAAGGGGGTGAACTTCCCCGGCCTCCCGCTTGAGCTTCCCACCATGACGGAGAAGGACTTCGAGGACCTGAAGCTCCTGGTGGAAGAGGATGTGGATTATATCGCCCTGTCGTTTGTAAGGAAGGCATCAGACCCGCTTATGCTGAAGAAGAATATTGCCGAGCTGGGGTCGGACGTGCCGGTGGTTTCAAAAATAGAACGTCCGGAGGCCCTCCGGGAGATAAAGGAGATTATAAAAAATTCCGATGCCGTGATGGTCGCGCGCGGAGATCTCGGCGTGGAAATGCCGCTTGAAAAGGTGCCGTTTGTTCAAAAAAGGATTATCAGGCTCTGCCACGAGATGAGAAAGCCGGTAATCACAGCGACGCAAATGCTGGAGTCCATGATATGGAACCCGCGCCCTACAAGGGCCGAGGCCTCGGACGTTGCCGGAGCGGTGCTGGACGGCACGGACGCCCTTATGCTCTCCGGGGAGACCGCATCCGGTAAATATCCTGTCGGAGCGGCCATGATGATGGACAGGATAGCGGGGAGCGCCGAAGCGGCCAGGGCCGCATCGGATTTACCCGTTCATTACGCAGATACGGCTGTGACTCCCACGGAGGTTATCGCCGTTTCCGCCTGCCGGAGCGCGGACGCCATAGGCGCAAAGACCATAATCTGCTTCACACGGAGCGGTGACACCGCCCTGAGAATATCCAAATACAGGTCCCGCACTGTCGTAATCGCGGCGACTCCGTTCGAAAAGGCGTTCCGGAGGATGAGGCTATATTTCGGGGTAATCCCGATGATTGTCCGGGAGGAGCGCGACACGGACGCCATGATACGCGAGGTGGAGCGGGCGGCCCTGGGCCGGGGCCTGGTAAAACACGGGGACGCCATCGTCGTGACGCTTGGGGTGCCTTACGGCTCCGGCACGAACCTCCTGAAGGTACACCATGTCGGACAGTCCTGGGCGTAGCAGGGTTAAATACGTCTTTTCCAGGATTGCGCCTTTCCTTGGGGGCGCCCTTTTCCTGGTGGCCCTTCTTGTCCTTCGACATGCGCTCCAGAAATACCATTACCACGAGATAATAAACCACATAAAAAACCTGCCGCCCGGGGATATTCTGCTGGCGCTTCTGCTTACCGCCGCGGGCTATTTTGTCCTCACGGGATACGACACAATATCGATATCCTATATCCGGCGGACTCTCCCATACCGGAAGACCGCGTTCGCCTCTTATGTAGCCTACTCCCTAAGCCACAGCATCGGGGTCTCAAGCATAAGCGGGGGAGGCGTCCGTTACAGGCTTTACTCCTCCTGGGGACTTTCGGCGGGCGAGGTGGTGAAGGTAGTGATGTTCAACGGCATCACGTTCTGGATAGGTTTCTGCTCCGTCGGAGCGTT
>DAHWTK010000064.1 GCA_027328825.1 Nitrospirota bacterium | reverse complement strand
CGGCCTTGCGTCCCGCTCGGACGCATACAGGGAGCTTCAGACGCTTGCAATAAAAAAAGGTGTCCGCCGTATAATATTCCGGGGCAGAGGAAGCTTCGAAATCGACGGCGTGCGCTTCCAGGTGTTAAACGACGCCGCATGTCCTGTAGCGGACTCCGGAAAACCTGTCTACTGGCTGGAAAACGACCGCTCGGTGGTATTACGGGTCGTATACCGGAAGGTCTCGTTCCTCCTGGGCGCGGATATACAGGACGAGGCGGAAGATGCCCTGCTTGACGCAAGACCGCCTCTGCCGCTCAGGTCTACCGTCCTGAAGGTACCGCACCACGGTGGGAGAACAGCGATGTCGCCTGAGTTCGCGGCGGCTGTCAGGCCGGAATACGCGGTTATATCGGAAGGAAACATAAAGGCATACCCGGCCCCGTCTCCGGAGGCCGTGGCCGACCTGAAAGCCGTCGGCGCGAAGGTATTCTGCACGCGCTGGAACGGCGGGGCGATATTCTGCACGGACGGGAGAACCGTAGATGCGGAATCCTATGAAGGGCTTGCGCTGAAACCTGCGACGGATTTCGCCGCAGAGAAGGAAAATATCGTCCGGCTTGAGAAACGACTATCCTATAATTTTCTTTAAGTCCTCTACCCGCTCGGCAAAAAAATCCGGTCCGGCCTCCAGAAGCTTTGCCTTGTCTCCGTAGCCGTAACCGACAAGACAGCATTTCATTCCAGCGGCGCGCGCGGCGAGCAGGTCGTTTATACCATCGCCCACCATTACGGCATCTGCGGGTGATATATCCATCTCCCTCAACGCAAGCAGAAGTATCGCGGGATCAGGCTTTACCGGAAGACCTGGAACCCAGCCCTTAACGCAGGGGAAAAGCCCGGATAAATTAAGGCCATTCAGAATAAGCCTTGCGTGCGTAAGCGGCTTGTTCGTAGCCAGGCCGAGCTTAATGCCGGACAGAGCCTTAAGCGCCTCCGGTATGCCTTCATACGGGGCGGTGGTATCGAGGACGTGGTCTTTATATATCCGCCAGAACCTCTCCACTCCTTCGTCCACAATATCCGCCGCAGGTTTGCCGGTGACGGACTGCGGCGGGAGGGACGCCAGGACAAGCTTGTGAATCCCGCCGCCTATAAAACGGTATATCTCCTCTTCATCACGTGAGGGATAGCCCATCTCCTTCAGCATCCGGTTCACGGAGTCTGCTATGTCTTCACGGGAATCCACCAGCGTCCCGTCGAGGTCGAAAAGCGCCGCCTTTGTCATAGTCCGAAATTATAATTTATGTCCGATAATAATTGCAATAAAATTGCCGACCCCTTTTTTGACATCGTGTATATTTTTTGTTATATTTTTTTAAGTTCCAAGGTGTCCGTTTTCAAGTATCCTAAAAAAATGCGGGGCCGGTTCAATGAAAAAGTCCAATCTGGAGAAGCTTGAAGAAAAAGAGCTTCAGGAACTTGCTGTTAAGCTTGGGATAAGTATCAGAAAAAGCGCAAAAAAACAGGAAATTATAAAAATTCTGCAATCCGCCAAGGCCGCCCCTATATCCAAACAGGAATCATATACCAAGAATAAACCGTCCGCCGCCGAAACAGGAGGCTCTACCGCAGACCAGCAACATGCCGAAGCGGCTCAACCGGCCCAGAGTGTGCAGCAGGCGGTGGAAGAGAGCAAATTTTATACCGGAACGCCGCCGGAAGAGTTCCGTCTGCCCGCAGAACTCCCGTATCACTACGGAGACGACCGCATAGTCCTACTCGTACGGGACCCGCACTGGGCATATTCCTACTGGGAGGTATCCAGGAAGAAGCTGGAAATCGAGCGCGGGAACCTCGGCAAGGCCGGAGAAGACGCATACCTGGCTCTCAGGGTATACGACGTGACGGATATACGCTTCGCCGGCGGAAACGATCACGGCCATTACGACATCGGCATTTACGACAGGGTCGGGAACTGGTATATAAACACCGGGATGCCCGGCAGGTCTTTTATAGTAGACCTTGGTCTTAAGACGCAGGACGGGAAATTCATAACCCTTGCCCGCTCGAACGTCGTCCGGACGCCAAGGGACTCGGTTTCCGACATACTGGACGAGGAATGGATGATCCCGGACAGCGATTTCGAGAGGATTTTCGCGCTATCAGGGGGCTTAAGCGCCTTCACGGGAGCCTCTTCGGCTGACATACGCCTGGCCGCCGGAGGCAAATTGCCGTTCGGCATATCCTCGCCCGGCATGGGCTCGCTTGCGCTCATGTCTCCCTCGAAAAAGAAACAGAAGGCGTTCTGGTTCGTGCTGAATACAGAGCTTATAGTTTACGGCGCGACCGAACCCGATGCGAAGGTAAGCGTTCAGGGGCGTCCCATAACACTGCGTCCGGATGGCACATTCACCCTCCGGTTCGCCCTTCCCGATGGAAAACAGATTATAGAATGTTCCGCCACGTCTGCGGACGAGGTCGAGACGAGATGCATAACACCGGAAGTCATCAGGTCAACCAAGGCAAGCTAAGAGGTGTCGGGTTTGGAAAAGGGCTATCTATCTATAGTTCTGCACGCGCATCTTCCGTTTGTAAGACACCCGGAATACGAGGATTTCCTTGAGGAAGACTGGCTTTTCGAGGCCATCAGCGAGACTTACATCCCCCTGATAAACGTCTTCGATTCCCTCGTCTCGGACGGAGTTGACTTCCGCATCACGATGAGCCTTACCCCCACGCTCATTGCAATGCTGACGGACCAGTTTCTCCAGGAGCGCTATCTCCGCCATATCACGCGGCTTATACAACTCTCAGAGAGTGAGGTGGAGCGCACACGCTGGCAGCCGCAGTTCCACGAGCTCGCCCGCATGTATCGTGAGCGGTTCAACAACTGCAAGTATATCTTCGAGACGAAATACGGCGGGAACCTCGTCAGCGCGTTTAAAAAATTTCAGGACATGGGAAAACTCGAAATAATCACCTGCGCCGCCACGCACGGTTTCCTGCCGCTCATGGAGCTTAGCCCCAACGCCGTCCGCGCCCAGATTGCCATTGCCGCGCAGAACTACGAAAAACATCTTGGCCGCCCGCCAAGAGGTATCTGGCTCCCTGAGTGCGGATATTATCCCGGTCTTGAAGAGATACTCAAACAATACGGCATAAAGTTCTTCTTCACGGACAGCCACGGCATCCTCTACGGCTCTCCGAGGCCAAAATACGGAGTCTTCGCGCCCATATACTGCCCGAACGGCGTCGCGGCCTTCGGACGCGACCTCGAGTCCTCCAAGCAGGTCTGGAGCGCGCAGGAAGGTTATCCAGGCGATTACTGCTACAGGGACTTCTACAGGGACATCGGCTTCGACCTCGACTACGACTACATCCATCCCTACCTGCACGGCGACGGCACGAGGACAAACCTCGGCGTAAAGTATTACCAGATTACAGGGTCTACGGAACACAAGGAGCCCTATATCCGCGCCAGGGCCGTCGGCAAGGCCGCGGAACATGCCGGTAATTTCATGTTCAACCGCGAGAAGCAGGCGGAATATCTCTTCTCCATCATGGACAGAAAGCCCATAATCGTATCTCCCTACGATGCCGAGCTTTTCGGGCACTGGTGGTTCGAGGGGCCGGAGTGGCTGGACTTCCTGTTCAGGAAGCTGCACTACGACCAGGACAATATCCGCCCCATCACGCCGATGGAATACTTAGACGAGAACCCCAAGAACCAGAAGGCCACGCCGTCGCTTTCGTCGTGGGGATACAAAGGCTATGCCGAGGTTTGGCTGGAAGGCTCCAACGACTGGGTATACAGGCATCTGCACAAGGCGGCGCAGAGGATGGTCGAGCTTGCCGGGAACAACAACCCCGGCAATCACGCAGACGGCCTGGCGCTGCGCGCGCTGAACCAGGCGGCACGGGAGCTTCTTCTCGCGCAGAGCTCGGACTGGGCGTTCATAATGAAGACCGGCACAATGGTGCAGTACGCGGTAAAGCGCACGAAAGACCACGTCAACAGCTTCAATGCGCTTTACACCATGATTAACGAAAAAAAGATAGACAGGAAATTTCTCGAAGACCTGGAGAACCGGGACAATATCTTTCCGGAACTGGACTACAAGGTATACGCGTAAGCCCCCTCATCCCATGCCCCTCTCCCAAAGGGCGAGGGGTTTAAATTACGTCACCACGTCACGCTTTATGTGCAGTTCCCGAAGTTGGGCATTGTCCACGTCAGACGGCGCGTCGGTCATAATATCCGTCGCCTTCTGCGTCTTCGGGAACGCGATGACATCACGGATGGATTCCGCGCCCGTGAGTATCATGGCCAGCCTGTCCAGACCGAACGCGATGCCTCCGTGCGGCGGCGCGCCGTATTCCAGCGCTTCGAGCAGGAACCCGAATCTCTCTTTAGCCCGCGCCTCGTCTATCCCAAGCGCCGTGAACATTGCCGACTGAACATCCATCCTGTGTATACGGATGCTCCCGCCACCGACTTCGCTTCCGTTTAACACAAGATCGTACGCCCGCGCCTTTACTTTTTCCGGGTCGCTCAGCAGAAGCGGAACGTCCTCGGGTCTCGGCGCAGTAAACGGGTGATGCATGGCCTCCCACCGCTTCTCGTCCTCGTTGTATTCGAACTGCGGGAAGTCCGTCACCCATAGAAAATTGAACTTCGAGTCGTCTATCAATTCAAGCCTCTTGGCGACTTCAAGCCGGAGCCTGCCCAGGACGTCGTCCGCGACTTTCTTTCTGTCCGCGACGAAGACGAGCAGGTCGCCGTCCTTAGCATCAAGGACTCTTGATATTTCCGAAAGTGTGCCGTCGTCGAAGAATTTCTTTATCGGAGACTCTAACCCCGCTGCCGTCACCTTCATCCACGCC
Source organism: Nitrospirota bacterium (assembly GCA_027328825.1). Classification (GTDB taxonomy): domain Bacteria; phylum Nitrospirota; class JACRHJ01; order JACRHJ01; family JACRHJ01; genus JAKAHE01. The sequence goes on along the minus strand of DAHWTK010000064.1, from coordinate 4,042 downwards.
AATCCCTTCGCCCCGAAGGATATTGCGGTGTTTGTCAGGTCTTCGATTTCCTTCCGCGACATGCCCGCCAGACCCTTGGCGTTCATCCCCTTCACAACGCCGCCCGCCGCCAGCGCGCCCTTCATTACCTGAAACTGCGTCGTCTTAACAATCTCGGATAAATTTTTAAGCTCCAGCCCGAAGCGTGTGTCCGGCTTGTCCGAGCCGTATTTCTCCATCGCGTCGGCATAGTTCATCCTTGGGAACGGTATCGGTAAATCGATTCCTTTTATCTCGTGGAATATGTCCTTCATCATGCGTTCGATAAGAGAATATATATCCTCTTCATTTATGAATGACATCTCCATGTCTATCTGTGTGAACTCCGGCTGGCGGTCGGCCCTCAGGTCTTCGTCCCGGAAACACTTCACAATCTGGTAATATCTCTCGAAACCGGAGACCATCAGTATCTGCTTGAAGAGCTGCGGCGATTGCGGGAGCGCATAGAACTTGCCGATATTCACCCTTGACGGAACGAGATAGTCCCGCGCGCCTTCAGGCGTGCTTTTGGTCAGCATCGGGGTCTCGACTTCTATAAACGCCTCTTTATCAAGATAATTCCGGACTACCGAACATATCCTGTGCCGCGTCATGAGGGATTTCAGAAGCGGCCTCCTGCGAAGGTCGAGATAGCGGTATTTGAGCCTCAGCACCTCCGAGGCGTCGGTGTCGTCTGTCAAAGGAAACGGCGGAGTCTTGGACGTATTAAGTATCTCGATTTCATTTATATATACTTCAATCTCGCCCGTTGGAAGATCCGGGTTCGCCGTCCCTTCCGGCCTCAAGTAAACCTTGCCTTTTACGGCGGCGACATATTCCGAGCGAACCCTGTCGGCAGTGGAAAGAGCAGCCTGGTCGGTATCCGCGCTGAATGCAATCTGGGTAATCCCCGCCCTGTCACGCAGGTCTATGAATATAAGACCGCCGTGGTCGCGCCGGGTATCAACCCATCCCGCAAGGACGACTTCCTTACCGGCGTCCGCCGCCCGCAGGCTCCCGCAGTCGTGAGTACGTTTCAGGTTCAAGTTTATACTCCGGTTAAATTTGTCGTCCCGACCGGAGCGGAGGGACCCACAGATGATTACGTTTTTTAACGTCAAAGGTGGATTCCTCGGCTCCGCTCGGAATGACCCCTTTATGCTGTATTGACGCTTGTGGCTCTTCCGACGCTTTTCCCCGCAGCCCGGAGCAGCGCCCGCACCTCGGACGGCGTAAGCTCCCGGTATGCTCCCGCGGGAATCGCGCCGAGACTCGCCGGGCCGATTTTTGTTCTCTTGAGCTTCATTACCGGGTGCCCCAGGCTCTCGCACATGCGCCGCACCTGCCGGTTCCTGCCCTCGTGTATGGTAATTTCTATCCAGGAATTGGATTCCACGAGCTTCATCTTCCTGACCCGGGCCGGGGCCGTCATGCCGTCCGAAAGACGGATACCGGCAGCCAGACGTTTAAGCGCCGCATCGTCCATAACGCCCTTGACTTTTACCTCGTAAGTCTTCTGCACCTCTTTCGACGGGTGCATCATGGCATTGGCGAAATCGCCGTCGTTGGTCAATAGCAGCAACCCCTCGCTGTCGTAATCCAGCCTGCCCACGGGATAGACGCGCGCGCCGCCGGTCGCCCGGCTGTTCTTGCCAAGAAGCTCCATGACGGTCTTCCGGCCTTGCGGGTCTTTCGTGGTCGTAACATAGCCCCTGGGCTTGTTCAGGAGAAGGTAGATTTTTTTGTCGGGTTCCCGGCCAACGACACGGGTTCCGACCTTTATGACGTCATTTTCCGGGTCCGCCTTCTGGCCGAGCTCGTTCACGACGTGCCCGTTCACGCGCACCTTTCCTTCGAGAATAAGCTCTTCGGCCTCCCTGCGGGAGCAGATGCCGGCGGCGGACAGGATTTTCTGAATGCGTTCCAGCAATTATTCCATCCTGTAATTCGGCGCTTCCTTCGTGATGACGACATCGTGCACGTGAGATTCCCTCAGGCCCGCGCCGGAGATCTTCACGAACTTCGCCTTGGCCCGAAGCTCCGGGATTGTCGTGCAGCCTGTATACCCCATGCCTGCCCTGAGGCCGCCGACGAGCTGGAAGACATAATCCGCAAGCGTGCCCTTGTATGGCACCCTGCCCTCGATGCCCTCCGGGACAAGCTTGGACGTTACGCTCTCATGCTCCTGGAAATACCTGTCCTTGCTGCCGGATTCCATCGCGCCGATGGAGCCCATGCCGCGATATACCTTGTAGCTTCTGCCCTGGTAGATAATTGTCTCGCCGGGGGATTCCTCCGTGCCCGCGAAAAGCCCGCCTATCATAACCGCGGAGGCTCCGGCGGCGATGGCCTTGGTTATGTCGCCGGAGAATTTTATGCCGCCGTCCGCTATAACGGGAACGTCGTATTTATCCGCAACCTTGGAGCAGTCCGCAACTGCCGTAACCTGCGGAACGCCCGCGCCGGCGACAATCCTCGTAGTGCATATCGACCCCGGGCCGATACCTATTTTTATGCCGTCCGCCCCGGCCTCTATCAGGTCCTTCGCCGCCTCGCCCGTGGCGATATTGCCGGCAATAAGCTGTATGCCCGGGAACTTCTTCTTTATCTTCTTCACGGTATCCATCACGCCCCTGGAGTGTCCGTGCGCGGTGTCCACGACCAGCACGTCCGCGCCGGCCTTCACGAGCGCCTCCGCCCTGTCCATGCCGTCGTGTCCGACGCCGACCGCCGCCCCGACCCGGAGTCTGCCAAGGCTGTCCTTGCAGGCGTTAGGATACTTTATGCGCTTCTCTATGTCCTTTATGGTTATAAGACCCTTTAGGCTATAATTTTTGTCGATTACCAGGAGCTTCTCTATCCTGTGCTCGTGCAGGAGCTTTATGGCGTCCTCAAACGTCGTCCCGACAGGGGCGGTAACGAGGTTCTTTTTCGTCATCACCTCCGAGACCTTTATGTTCATCCTGGTCTCGAAACGCAGGTCCCGGTTTGTAAGGATGCCGAGGAGCCTGCCTTTTTTCGTGACCGGGACTCCGGATATGCGGTACCGTCTCATAAGCTCCAGCGCCTCGCGTATCTTGCTGTCCGGGCCTATGGTTATCGGGTCCACAATCATGCCGGACTCGGAGCGCTTTACCTTGTCCACCTCTATGGCCTGCTTTTCTATGGGCATGGCCTTATGGATTATGCCTATCCCGCCTTCCTGCGCGATCGCTATGGCGAGCCTCGCCTCTGTAACGGTATCCATCGCGGCGGATACTATCGGGATATTGATGTCTATCTCTTTTGTAAGACGGGTTCTGGTGTCAACGTCTTTCGGCAGAATCTCGGACTTTCCGGGCAGAAGCAGCACGTCGTCAAAGGTAAGACCTTCCTTCACGCTTTCATCGAGCATAAACGACTCCTTTAAAAGAATGACGGTTCTTTTTTGTGGAATCTGTAAATCTAACACAAAAAACATTCTCATGCAATAAAAAAGCCCCGGATAAACCGGGGCTGAAGCGCTGATTGTCACCCCCCGTGAAAACGGGGGGCCAGGCGACTTTGTCCGGTTAAGCCGCCTCTTCCCTCGCCTCATCGTAGCTCTTCATTACGTCGGCCATGCTCGCGTACTGCCTGTCCGGCATGTTCTGGAGCAGCGTCATTACCGAGTGGTCGGCGTCATTCTGCTTGGCGTGTTTAATCAAGTCGTTCTTGCTGCAAGGGAAATTCATCCCTTTGAGATGCTGAGTAATATTGGCCGGAGACTGGCCTTTTACCCTGCCGTGCTCGCCGTGTTCGCCCTGTTCGCTCTGTTTCGGCATATTTTACCTCCTGTAATTGACGCGTAATCCGGCAACCCATTCAATAATCCGAATAGAGCCGCCATTGCAACACCCACCTCGAAAGGCGCCTTTTTTCAAGTATAACAACTCGCCCGGATTTGGCAAGGCGACCCTTTTCTGTTGACTTCCCGCCCCGCTCAAGATATATTTTCCTTTCGGTTTATTCATTAATTAAGGAGAAATATCATGGCATATCGCGT
>DAHWTK010000063.1 GCA_027328825.1 Nitrospirota bacterium | reverse complement strand
GTAAAGATCGAGATAGACGAAAAGGACTTGAGAATCGACACCTACCGCTCCTCCGGCGCAGGCGGCCAGCACGTCAACAAGACCTCTTCCGCCATACGCATCACGCACATACCGACGGGCATAGTCGTGCAGTGCCAGGACGAGCGCTCGCAGTTCAAGAATAAGGACAAGGCGTTCAAGGTCCTGCGCTCCCGCCTCTACGACCTCGAAATGAAGAAGAAGGAAGCTGAGCGCGACAAGATGAACAGCACGAAGAAGGACATCGCCTGGGGAAGCCAGATACGCTCCTACGTCTTCATGCCGTATCAGATGGTAAAAGACCACCGGACAGGCCATGAGGTCGGAAATATCAGCGCCGTGATGGACGGCGACCTTGACGGGTTCATAGAAGCCTATTTACTTGGAAAGCGCGCCCAGCCGGGAAGCGAAAAAGACGATATATAGGCTTGTAATTCCGAGTGAAGTCGAGGAAGCTACAGTGACTAGCAAATGCCAGACTAAAGGAGGCCTTTGCAATGAAACCGAAAGCTGCATATCTCATAAGCTCCGTTTTCGGCGGTCTATTGGGGACGGCTTTTTATTTTGTAATTGGAGAAAAATTCAAGGCATTTCTTTGGCTATTTTTATGCTGCATTTATGGAATTGCTAACGGGGCATTAATTATTTATAAGATTCAAAGAAAGTATCCAGAGGTCTTATCAAATGATGAGTTCGGAGCATTTAGAATATTGATGCTTAATTCATTATTTTTCTTCGGGTCCTTATTTGGTTTAGTAACAGGTATTTTTGGTGCACTACTTTTTTCTACGACCTTCGTTGTTTCTTTTATTAAAATATTCAATATCCACGCGAGGATTGATTTATTTACTATTATCTTTTCGATAATATTGTTTTCCCTTTCTTATATTGGCGGTTCCGGTATGTTGGGATTTGGCATTCATATAATTAGAAAGAAAATGGGCGTCTTGAGACCTGATGAACAACTGTTTTAAATTTCTTATAGCTTTATGACTATATCCGACCTTATAACGCACTACAAGTCACGCAAGGATGAAATCCGCGCCCGCCTCGCCGAGTTCAAGGAGACATGGCGGCAGGGAGACCTTGCGATATTCAAGGAACTCTGCTTCTGCATCCTGACAGCGAACACCTCGGCCAGGATGGGCATTACATGCATCGAGGCCGCAGGCGACGACATCCTGACCGCCGACACCGATGGCATACGGAACATCCTCTGCGGCAGATACCGCTTCTGGAAAACCCGTCCGGATTACATTATCCATACGAGGGAATACCTTAAAACAGAAAAAGCCCTCACCCCTGTGTCCCCTCTCCCAAAGGGCGAGGGGAAATTATTAAAGGCAAAGATAGAATCTCTTTCTGGATTCCACGAGCGCCGGGATTTCTTCGCTGACAACCCGGGAATAAAGGGCCTCGGCTACAAGGAAGCGAGCCATTTCCTGCGCAACATCGGATTTGAAGGCTATGCTATACTCGACATACACGTCGTCCGGCTTCTGCACGAGCTCGGCGTGCTCCCGGAGGCAAAACGCCCTGCAAATAAGAAACAATATGTCTTCATGGAAGAGAGGATGCGGGAGTTCTCGAAAGAGATAAATATCGGTATGGATGAGCTCGACCTCGCGCTGTGGAGCTACCGGACTGGCGAGATACTGAAGTAGCCTCCGTTAATTCCCTTGACCTGTGTTTAGTTTCTTTCTATAATTCCAAGACGTTATAATCCACGAAAGGACCAATGATGCTCGAAGACAACGAACTGATACAGGTGCGCAAGGGTAAGCTCGAAGAGCTTCGCGCGATGGGGATAAATCCTTACGGGCAGCGATACGAAGTAAAAGACCATGCAAAGGAAATTCACGGCAAATATGGCGAGACGTCCAAAGAGGAACTGGAGAACGGCAAAGTCCAGATAAAGGCGGCGGGGCGCATTGTCGCACTTCGGAGTTTCGGCAAGGCCGCATTCGCGCACATACTCGACGCAAGCGGCAAGATTCAGATTTACATGAAGCACGACATGCTTGGCGAGGAGCAGTTCAAGCTTATGAACCTACTGGATGTGGGCGACCATATCGGCATTGAAGGCTTCCTCTTCCGCACAAAGACAAACGAACTGACAATAGAGGTGGAGAAACTTGCGCTTCTGTCCAAGTCGCTTCGGCCTCTGCCTGAGAAATGGCACGGACTGACCGACATCGAGACGCGCTATCGCCAGAGATACGTGGACTTAATCGTGAACCCGGAAGTCAGGGATACGTTCGTTACGCGCAACAGGATAATAAAGTCGATACGTGCGTTTCTGGAAGGTATGAGCTTCCTGGAAGTGGAAACGCCCATGATGCAACAGATTCCAGGCGGGGCGACGGCAAGGCCTTTCATTACGCACCATAACGCACTGGATATGGATTTATACCTCCGTATCGCGCCGGAGCTTTACTTAAAACGTCTTATCGTCGGCGGCCTTGAGAGGGTGTTCGAGCTTAACAGGAACTTCAGGAATGAAGGCATCTCTATAAAGCACAATCCTGAGTTCACGATGCTGGAATTTTACATGGCATATGCGGACTACCGTGTTCTTATGGACTTGACAGAGGAACTGTTTTCCCACATTGCGCAGGATATAAAAGGCGGCCTTAAGTTTACCTATCAGGGCGACGAGATAGACTTGACCCCTCCATGGTCTCGTATGAGCATGGAAGAGGCGATAGTAAAATTTGCCGGAGCATCCGCCGAAGAATTAAACGACCTTGGCCGCGCGCGTGAATTTGCAAAGAAAAATAGCGTCCCGCTTGAAGACGGCCTGTCACTTGCGAAAGTAGTCAACGAGATATTCGAGAAGACGACCGAGTTCAGGATAATGAATCCCGTATTTATAACCGATTATCCCGTCGAGCTATCCCCGCTCTCGCGCAGGAACGACAATAACCCGGATATGGTAGACCGCTTCGAGCTGATAATTGCCGGAAGGGAAATGGCGAACGCATTCTCGGAGCTTAACGACCCGCAAGACCAGTTCTCGCGTTTTCAGGAGCAGGTCGCCCTGCACGATAAAGGCGACGAGGAGGCGCAGTTCATGGACGAGGATTACGTCCGTGCGCTGGAATACGGTATGCCTCCTACCGCCGGAGAGGGAATAGGAATCGACCGCCTCGTTATGCTTATGACGGATTCGGCGTCTATCCGGGACGTAATATTATTCCCACAGCTTCGGAAAGAGCAGCCTTAAGAGATGTCCTACTCCTCTTTTATCGCCCTTCGCTATCTAAAAGGCAAGCATAAACGCGCCCCAATTTCGCTCAATACCATTATCTCCATCGGCGGAGTGGCGCTTGGCGTTATGACGCTAATCGTCGTGCTGTCGGTGATGAGCGGATTCGAGAACGACCTTGAGAAAAAAATCCTCGGCACCAACTCCCCTGTTATCGTAACGTCATTTTACGACAAGGGCATAGCGGATTATGACGTCCCCATGAAGAAGATACAGGCAATCCCGCACGTTGTTTCCGTCGCCCCGTTTACATACAGCGAGGTCATGCTGACATCTCCCAACAGCGTCTCCGGTATAATCTTGAAAGGCGTAGACCCCGCCTCCATAGGGAAGGTCACAAAGCTTTCAAAGGTAATGGTCGCCGGGAGCATATCCGGACTCTCCGAGGCAGGTTCCGCGCCGGGAATACTTCTTGGGCGTGAGCTGGCCGTAAACCTCGACGTGCAGATGGGTGACAAGGTGCGCGTCGTCTCTCCGTTCGGCACAATAACCCCGCTCGGCCCGGCGCCGAAATTCAAGGAATTCATAGTCCGGGGGATTTTCGACACCGGAATGTACGAATACGACTCCAAGCTCGCATACATTTCCATCCCGGAGGCCCAGAAGTTCTTCGGGTTCGGAGATTCCATAACGGGCTTCGAGGTGCGTATAGACGACCTGGGCCTTGCGGCCCCATTGGCCAAGACTATACAGAACCGGCTCGGTTTTCCGTTCCGCGCACAGGACTGGATGCAGATGAACCGGAGCCTTTTCTCGGCGCTGAAGCTTGAGAAGATTACCATGTTCGTCATACTCGTGCTTATCATCATCGTCGCATCATTCAATATCGTAAGCACGCTTATAATGATAGTCATGGACAAGGCGCGAGAGATAGCGATACTCAAGTCCATGGGAGCGACAAACACCGGGATAATGAAGATATTTCTTATAAACGGCACCATAATCGGCGTAGTCGGAACGCTGATCGGTCTTGCATTGGGGACAGGTATATGTCTTCTGATAGAAAAGACAAATCTAATATCGCTCCCCAGCGATATATACTATATCAACCATCTGCCGGCAAGGATGGACCCTGTCGAAATCATAGTTGTATGCGCTTCCGCAATAATAATCAGTTTCGGGGCGACGCTCTATCCGTCCTGGCAGGCGGCTAAGCTCGACCCGCTTGAGGCCCTCAGGTACGAATAAAGGAGGTACCGTATGCGATTCAGGACTATTGCTTCTATCGTAATATTTTCGATGTTAATCGCTTCTCAGGCGTTTTGCGCCGGGACGGGCGAGAAGCTCTCTTCCAATTCAGGGTTTCTTCTCGAAGGTTCCGTATACAAGCAAAGCGGAGCGATAAGGAATGGAATCATCGTCGTCCATACGAGCTGGAGACTTCCGGCCATAGCGCCAATATACAGATACGATTTCGACATCCTTTACGGCAACGCTGAAGGAAACCTCTACAGCTTCATGCTTTCGGACGTCGCGCAGATAGAGTTCCTGCCTGTCAAAGGCGATGGGCAACCGGTAAACATACTGCTGAGAAACGGCGCGGCGCAGAAGGTAATATTGTCTTCCAGGAAGGAAGGCATCATAGGCACGATGAACCTGCAACTCGACGAGGTGGACGTTTTCACTCGATACGGAGAAAATATCATCTCCGGCGCGGACGTCAAGAAGATTGTATTAACCGCCCCGCCTGATGCGCAGAAAGAGTCTCTCGGCGATGTGATAACCCTGCTCGGCAAGACGCTCCATGCAGGCGCGAAGGACGGGCTCGCAGATAAAAATTTCATGACCGTACTGAAAAAGATATATTCAAGGCTGAAAATGAAGGCCGGAGAGAATAGCGGGAAATAGTGAGCGCAAAGTTTATAATATCCGTCCGGGCCCTGCTGAAGTCCTTCAGGATGGGAGATTCCGAAGTCGCGGTCCTGAAAGGTATCGATCTGGACATCACGAAGGGGGAAATGCTCTCCATTATAGGGGCGTCGGGCGTAGGAAAAAGCACGCTTCTGCACCTAATAGGAGCGCTTGACAAACCTACGTCCGGCCAGGTTCTCTACGGCGGCAGGGACATTTTCGGAATGCCGGATAGGGAGCTTGCCTCTTTCAGGAACAGGAATATCGGGTTCGTATTCCAGTTTCATCACCTTCTGCCGGAGTTTTCCGCCCTCGAGAACGTCCTGATACCGTCTATGATAGGCGGCATAGAGCCGAAGGCCGCAAGGCTCCGGGCCGAGTCGCTCCTTGAGGAAGTAGGGCTTTCCGGGCGTCTTGCACACAGGCCGGGAGAGCTTTCCGGCGGAGAACAACAGAGGGTGGCAATCGCCAGGGCACTGATGTCGGAACCCAGGGTAATGCTCGCGGATGAACCGACCGGCAATCTCGATACGCATACCGCTCAGTCCGTCCACGAGCTTCTTAAAAATCTCAACCGCGAAAAGGGCCTCACCTCAATAATCGTTACGCATAACGAGAAGCTGGCCGGTATGGCGGATAGGACCATCCGGATGGTGGACGGGATTATATATCGCCCATAGGCACCTTGGCTATTATTTCCTGAACGGTCGTTATACCTGCTTTCACCTTCTCAATCGCGTCTTCGAACAGCGTTCTCATACCGTTCTCCCGCGCCTTATTCCATATGTCTTCTTCGGAGGCTTTTTTGGCAATCAGGTTTCTCAACCCTCTGTTCAGGGAAAGGTATTCGAAAATTCCCATCTGCCCGTAATACCCCGTCCCGTGGCATTTATGGCAGCCCGCGCCACTGAAAGTCCTGTCAATCTCCGGCAGGACGCATGAAGCGTTATTCCGCTCCGTATCCTCTCTTTTGCAGTATGGGCATATCCTCCTGACAAGCCTCTGCGCGAGCACGCCTGTAAGCGAAGAACCTGCGAGATACGACGGTATGCCTATGTCGATAAGCCTTGTGATGCTTGACACCGTGCTGTTGGTGTGGAGCGTAGAGAGCACGAGGTGCCCCGTCAGGGAAGATTTTACCGCTATATCCGCAGTCTCCATATCCCGTATTTCGCCCACCATGATTATATCCGGGTCCTGCCTCAGGACTGAGCGCAGCACACTCGGGAAAGTCAGCCCTATAGCCTCGTTGATTCCCACCTGCGTGACGCCGGAAAGACGATACTCCACCGGGTCCTCAATTGTAACCACGTTTTCCTTCTCCGAGCGCACTTGCTGGAGTATCGCATAAAGCGTAGTGCTCTTGCCGCTCCCGGTCGGGCCCGTAATGAGCAGGAATCCCTGCGGCCTTGAAAGAGCGCTTAGAATCGGCTCCTTTATGCTCTCCGGAAAACCTATCTGGTCGAGAGATATCAGCCCTTTGCTCTTGTCCAACAGGCGGATTACTACTTTCTCGCCGTAAAGCGACGGAAGCGTCGATATGCGGAGATCCACTTCCCTGTCGGAGAGCTTTAGCTTGCTTGTCCCGTCCTGCGGCAGGCGGCGGTTCGTTATATCCATGTCCGCTATAATCTTTATGCGCGATATGACGTAGTCCTTTATCCTGCGGGGGATTGTCAGGGCCTCGCGCAGGTCTCCGTCAACGCGGTAGCGGACTGCGATACTTTCTTCGCGCGGCTCGATATGTATGTCAGACGCGCGCATCCTTACCGCCTCTACTATTATCATCGTCACGAGCTGAATTATCGGCGGGGTTTCGGACAGCTTGTAGAGTGACTGGACGTTCACGACCTTTTCGTCGGAACGGTCACGCAGGAACTCGGCGTCTTCATAGGACTTTATAGAGTTCATCAGGCGAAAGACCTTTTCCTTCACCTGGTAGTGCTTTTCTATGCAGTCGAGTATGCCTTTCTCAGATGCTATGGCGGGAAGTATCTCGTATCCGGTCCTGAATTTTATCTCTTCTATAGTATGGTAGTCCAGAGGGTCGGCCATTGCAAGAGTGAGCCTTCGCGCCTTGAGCCGCACCGGGAATATCTTCTTCTTCTCCGCATCTTCCTGCGAGATCGTATTAAGCGCTTCGTGGTCTGCTTCGATGACCTGCAAGTCAACCGAAGGAATTTTGAGCTGACTGGAAAGTGCGCTCACAAGGCTCTTCTCGCTTACAAAACCGAAGTCCGTCAGGACTCTGCCGATTCTCGCCTTGCCTGTTTTCTGGAACGAAAGCGCCTTCAGCAGGTTTTCCCGCGAAAGAGCTCTTTCCTCAACAAGCAGTTCGCCAAGGTATTTTCGCATTCAGAACCTCACTGCGGATTCTTCACTGCGTCTGGAATAATAGAATTTTCCGGATCTCTTTTTTGGCAGGATTTCTCTGGCAGGAACTTTTACTTTTCGTGCTTGATAATATTTATTATTCTCTCTGCGGCGTCGCTGACATCGGCGGGTAGTCCGACATCCAGCCCCTTTTCCTGAAGCTCCTTGAAAAGCTCCACGAGAATGGGAAAATCGAGCCTCGCATGTTTATAATAATCCGTCCGGGAGAAAAGTTCCGCCGGAGTATCACGAACCATTATCCGGCCCCCCTCGCCCAGGACGTAAACGGAGTCCGCCATCTGGCTTACTATATTTATATCGTGCGTAGACATCAGGATGGACATGCCCCACTTCTGGTTCAGCCGGTTCAGGAGAGCGGCAAGTTCTTTTCTTGACATCGGGTCGAGTCCCTCGAAAGGCTCGTCCAGCACCAGAAGCTCCGGTTTCAGCACCAGCGCTCCCGCAAGCGCGACCTTTCGCTTTTCGCCGCCGCTTAAATAATGGCATAGCTTCTTTCTGATATTGCTTATGCCGAGTTCGCTTAACGCCTCGTCAACGAGGTGTTCAATCCCGTGTTGCGAATAGCCGTAATTCCTGGGCGCAAACGAGACGTCTTCTTCTACCGTGGGCGCGATAATCTGGTCCTCCACGTTCTGGAGCACCACGCCGATCTTCTCTCTTATTTTATCAAAATTCTTGGAAGGGTCGTGCCCGAATACTTTTATGTCTCCCTTGTCCGCCTTTAAAAGCCCCAGGATATGGAACAAAAGCGTGGTCTTTCCGCTGCCGTTCGGGCCGATTATAACGACCCTCTCACCCCTCCGGACGACAAAATCAAGCCCGCAGAGATAAACCTCGGTGGAATCCGGATATATATGCCTCACACAGCTTATACGGACGATTTCTTCCAAAACCTCAGGGCCTCCATTGACACAACATAGATTATAACAAGAATTAAAATTGCAATACCGTTCCCGGAAAAAGGGCCTTTTTTTAAAATAGCCGCCAGCAGAAAGGCTGCGGTAACAGACATATACGGTATATCAAGAAGTCCCGGCCTTGAGATCTTCCTTTCGACGCTCAGCTTGCCGCTGTAGCCACGGATGGACATGACGTCGTAGAGCCTCTGGCTCTTCTCGTAGGCCAGTATGAAAAGCATCCCTACCCCGGCGGCCATGTTCGAGTAGTTGCTTACCAGGCGCCGGGGACCAATTCCGCCGCGCAGCCTCAGGGCTATCAGGAAATTGTTCATTAGCCCGAGCAGTATGAAAAAGGAGCGATACGTCATGAAAATTCCGTCCCTTATTACCTGCGGCATCCACCTGCCCGCAAGGCTTATGACCTCGGTAAACGGGGTTGTGGAAATAAGCAGTATCATGGCGGCGGCGGCGGTAATGGCCTTAAGAACAATCGTTACCGGCAACATCCAGCCGCCGGACGTGAGGCTCAGGGCGTAAAGGATTGTAAATGCCGCCGGCAGAAGCGATATTGCTATTACATACCTGACCGGGAGCATCGATAATCTGACGGTTATAAGCACGGAAAGATACAGGCAGGCCAGAAGGCCCAGGTCCTGGGTGATGATTACGGATGCGATTACCATGGATGTGGCGATAACCTTTGAAACGGGTGAGGATTTATGTACGACGCTT
>DAHWTK010000062.1 GCA_027328825.1 Nitrospirota bacterium | reverse complement strand
GGCATACATCAGGACGGTTTCCTGAAGGAGAAATCGACTTACGAGATAATGACGCCGGAGTCTGTTGGACTTGCGCAGAGTTCTCTTGTCCTGGGTAAACATTCCGGGAGGCACGCCTTCCGGGACAGACTGGCCCAGCTTGGATATTCGCTGAGCGACGACGAACTGAACGGCGTGTTTGAGCGTTTCAAACGTCTGGCCGACCAGAAAAAGGATATATTCGACGAAGACCTCGAGGCGCTGGTGGCAGAGGAGGTATTCCGCATTCCGCAGGCGTATGAACTGAAGAAGCTTTCCGTGCGGAGCGGTACGGACACAAAACCGCAGGCGGATATTGTCATGGCCGTGAATGGCGCGGAAGTGGAAAAATCCTCCATAGGTGATGGGCCTGTTGACGCCGCACTGAGGACCATTGCGGAGGTTGTAAAAACCAACAGCCGTATGCTGGCGTATGAGGTAAAGGCCATAACCGGCGGGACGGACGCCCAGGGCGAGGTGGTGGTGCGCCTGCGGGAAGATAATTTCACGGTAATGGGCCAGGGTTCGGATACGGACATAATCGTTGCAAGCGCGAAGGCGTATATAAATGCCCTGAACAAGCTTGCATACCTTAAGAAACGGGGCGAAAAAACGGTTGAAAAGATGTGCGAGTGATGATAACATCAACTGCTTAAATATAAGGAGGTTTCTGTTCTTATGCCAATGACGATTACCGAAAAAATCCTGGCCTTCCACTGCGGCAAGAAAGATGTCGCGCCGGGAGAGCTGATAAACTCTAAGGTTGACGTGGTTCTGGCTAACGACATCACAGCGCCCATTTCCATCAAGGAATTCAGGAAAGCCGGGGCGAAGAAGGTATTTGACAGGAAACGCATCGTCCTCGTGCCAGACCACTTCACGCCTAACAAGGATATCCAATCCGCTGAACAGTCAAAACTCCTGCGGGAATTTGCCAGGGAGCACGGCCTGACGAATTATTTTGAAGTAGGAAGGATGGGCATAGAGCACGCGCTTCTTCCGGAACAAGGATTGGCTGTATCCGGAGACGTCATCGTCGGGGCGGATTCGCACACCTGCACGTACGGCGGCCTGGGCGCCTTCGCCACGGGTGTCGGGAGCACGGATGTCGCGGCGGCTATGATTACGGGCGAGATATGGTTCAAGGTGCCGGAGAGCATAAAATTTATTTATTTCGGGAAACTCCGGAAGTGGGTATCCGGAAAAGACTTGATACTTCATACAATCGGCGACATCGGTGTCGATGGCGCGCTTTACAAGGCTATGGAGTTTACAGGTGAGGTGATAGACAGGATGGACATGTCCGGCAGGCTCACAATGGCCAATATGGCCATAGAGGCCGGCGGCAAGAACGGTATCATCGCACCGGACGATACAACAAGAGAATACGAGAGCGGCAGGGCGAAACGAAGGCCGAAATTCTATAAATCCGACAGGAAAGCCGTATACGTCGAGGTGCGCGAGTACGACTGCTCCCGCTTGGAGCCGCAGGTGGCCTGTCCGCACCTGCCTGAAAATACGAAGGGCGTGAGCGAGCTATCCCATATAAATATACATCAATCTGTCGTCGGCTCATGCACGAACGGCAGGATTGAGGACTTAAGGATTGCGGCAAAGGTGCTGAAGGGCAGAAAGATACACCCGGACGTGCGGATGATAATAATCCCGGCGACGCAGGCGATATATAAGCAGGCTATGAAAGAGGGCCTGTTCAATGTCTTCATTGACGCGCAGGCGGCGGTATCTACGCCCACCTGCGGGCCGTGCCTTGGCGGACACATGGGCATACTCGCAAAGGGAGAACGCTCCATCGCCACGACGAACAGGAATTTTGTCGGGCGCATGGGACACCCGGAGTCCGAGGTATATCTCGCAAATCCCGCAATCGCCGCGGCATCGGCTGTTCTCGGCAGGATTGGCAGCCCGGAAGAGTTGAAATAGGAGGAATAAATGAAATTAAAAGGAAAGGCCTGGAAGTTCGGCGCGGACATCGATACCGACGCCATAATCCCGGCGAGATACCTGAACACTTCGGAGCCGTCGGAGCTTGCCAGGCACTGCATGGAAGACTCAAAGCAGCCCGATTTCATCAAGAAGATGGGCAAGGGCGACATCATCGTTGCCGATAAGAACTTCGGGTGCGGCTCATCGCGCGAGCACGCCCCGATTGCCATAAAAGCGGCTGGCGTTTCGTGCGTGGTGGCGAAGACATTCGCGCGAATATTTTACCGGAATTCATTTAATATGGGTCTCCCGATATTCGAGTGTCCGGAGGCGGTTGACGGTATCACGCAAGGAGATGCAATAGAAGTCGATGCGGAGAAGGGTATAATAAAAAACCTGACGACAAATAAGACTTATCGGGCCGCGGCAATTCCGCCGTTCATGCAGGAGCTGATCGCCTCGGGTGGACTTATGGAGTGGGTGAAGAAGAAAGTAGCATAAATAACACCATGTAGGGGGCGGTTTATCGCGCCAATTTGCGTAATAAATGCGCCCCTGCAATTGCTATCGAAGGGAGATTCTAATAATGCCGAAGAGCTATAAGATTGCGCTTGTGCCGGGAGACGGGACGGGACCTGAAGTGGTTGCAGAGGCGGTAAAGGTAGTCAAATCTGCGGCGAAGAGGGCTGGTTTTGGTCTGTCTTTCAAGACCTTCGATTTCGGCGGAGAGCGCTACAAGAAAACGGGCGAGACCTTGTCCGACAAGGACGTGGACACGCTCAGGGAGTATGACGCAATCCTTCTGGGCGCGATAGGCCATCCGGACGTCGCCCCGGGAATCCTTGAAAAAGGGATACTCCTTAAGATGCGATTCGCGCTCGACCTCTATGTGAATCTCCGGCCCGTGAAGCTTCTGCCCGGCGTGGAGACGCCGCTCAAGGACAAGGGGCCGAAAGAGATAAATTATGTGGTAGTGCGTGAGAATACCGAAGGTCTTTACGCTGGCGCGGGCGGAGTTTTGAAGAAAGGCACTCCGGACGAAGTAGCCGTTCAGGAATCGATAAATACCAGAAAAGGTGTTGAGCGCTGTATCCGGTATGCCTTCGATTACACGAAGAAAACCGGCAGGAAGAAGGTAACGCTCTGCGGCAAGACGAACGTCCTGACGTTCGCGTTCGACCTCTGGGAACGCGCGTTCTATGAAGTCGCCAAGGAATACCCGAAGATAAAGGCCGATTACGCGCATGTGGATGCGACGACTATGTGGATGGTAAAGAACCCGGAGTGGTTCGATGTTATCGTTACGGATAACATGTTCGGCGATATAATAACTGACCTCGGCGCTATGACGCAGGGCGGAATGGGCATCGCCGCAGGCGGTAATATAAACCCGAAGGGCGTTTCGATGTTCGAGCCTATAGGCGGCTCCGCGCCCAAATATACCGGTATGAATATCATAAACCCGCTCGCCGCGATATGCGCCGCCCAGATGATGCTTGAACACCTTGGCGAGACAAAGGCTGCGGGCTGGGTAGAGAAGTCTGTTGTAAAAGCCATATCAAAGATGGAAAGTCTCGCCGCCGGCAAGATGGGCATGGGCACGAGCGATGTTGGAAGCATGGTGGCGAAATTCGTCAAGGAGTCCAATTAATGCTTAAGAAGAAGGATAAATACGTCGTTGCGGTTGTTGGGGCTACCGGCGCGGTGGGCGTGGAGATGGTTTCCACGCTTGAGGGGAGAAAATTCCCCGTGGCTGAGCTCAGGCTCTATGCCTCCGAAAAATCCGAAGGGAAAAAGGTCGAGTTCAAGGGCGAAGAATTTACCGTCCATAAGCTGGATAAAAATTCCTTTAAGGGCGTGGATATTGCGCTCTTCTCCGCCGGAGCTTCCCGGAGCCTTGAGTTCGCGCCAATCGCCGCCGCGGACGGTTGCATCGTGATAGACAACTCCAGCGCATGGAGGATGGACCCGGACGTGCCGCTCGTCGTCCCGGAGGTGAATGCGAAAGATCTTAAGACTATCCCCAAGGGTATTATAGCAAACCCTAACTGCTCCACGATTCAGATGCTCGTCGCCCTGAAGCCCCTGCACGAAGCGGCGAAGATTAAGCGCATTGTGGTTACTACCTTCCAGTCCGTTTCCGGGACTGGCAAAAAAGCCATGGACGAGCTTATGGACCAGACGACGGCGCTGCTTAACTTCAGGCCCGTTCAGAAGAAGGTCTATCCGCACCAGATAGCCTTCAACGTCCTGCCGCATATCGATTCCTTCCTTGATAACGGCTATACAAAGGAAGAGATGAAGATGGTCAACGAGACGCACAAGATGCTCGACCCGAATATCAAGGTGACCGCGACGACGGTGCGTGTCCCGGTGTTCAGGTGCCATTCGGAGTCCGTTAACATCGAGACTTCGGTTAAGCTCACGGCGAACGAGGCGCGGGCGATTCTCTCCACCGCGCCGGGTGTGATAGTAATGGACGACCCGTCAAGAAACCTCTATCCGCTTGCCATCGACGCCACTGGGCACTTCGAGACGTACGTCGGCAGAATACGCGAGGACGAGTCAATAGACAACGGCCTCAACATCTGGGTCGTCTCCGACAACCTTCTCAAGGGTGCGGCACTCAACGCCGTGCAGATAGCTGAAGAACTTATCAGATAAATCCGTTACTTTCCGTAAGAATTATGTTAAACTTGGGGGATAATTTCATCCCCCATTTTTGTTTATGGACAAAATAGATTATTCAAAAATTTTAAAACATGCACTCTCTCGCTGTGGGGAATATGCAGACCTCTACATCGAGCATACTGTGCCGACGGCCATTGCTCTCGAAGACGGCAAAGTCGAGAAAGTCATCTCCGGCGTGGAAATCGGAGCCGGGCTGCGTGTTATTACCGGCTTCAGAACAATATACGCCTACACGAACGACCTGAGTGAAGCGGCGTTATTAAACCTCGCGGCTGAGGTATCGCGGGCCTGTTCCCGAGACCGGTCTATCGGCTCTGGCGGCGTGGGAGACATTACGATTGACCTTCGGGAGAAGCGACCGCCGGTTAATCATAAAATTATTGAGCCGCCTGAAGGCGTGGCCGTGGAGCGCAAGCTTGCGCTTGTGAAAGAGGCCGACATGGCGGCGCGGGCTGTGAGCGGAAAGGTCTCCCAGGTTGCCGTGCAATACAGGGATACCCTTCAGCGCGTAACAATCGCCTGCTCTGACGGAACTCTTGCCAAAGACGAGAGATATTATCTTGTAGCGGCGGTGAACGTGGTGGCGAAGGACGGAAATATCGTGCAGACCGGATATGACGCCGCAGGCGGAAATATCGGTTTTGAGCTGTTCAGGGAGTTTCCGGTCGTATCCATCGCGGAGAAAGCCGCACAGAGGGCGGTTATGATGCTCTCCGCCCGTCCAGCGCCCGGCGGTAAAATGCCCGTAGTGCTCTCATCCGAGGCGGGCGGGACAATGGTTCACGAGGCAATCGGGCATGGCCTTGAGGCAGACCTCTCCCAGAACGGCCTTTCGGTATATACGGGCAAGGTCGGCCGGCAGGTAGGTTCGCCGCTTGTTACGGTATTGGACGATGCGACGCTGCCTAACCGGCGCGGCTCGTTCAAGTTCGACGACGAAGGCGTGGAGGCCCAGAGGACGGTGCTTGTGGAAAAAGGGGTGTTGAAGGGTTTTATGTACGACAGGCTGACTGCAATGAAGGATGGGGCCTCTCCCACAGGGAATGGCAGGCGTGAGTCGTACATGGCGCGTCCCATTCCGCGAATGACGAATACGATGATACTGCCCGGCGAGAGCGAGCCCTCTTCGATATTGTGTTCTTGCGACAGTGGACTGCTTGTAAAGAAGATGGGCGGCGGCCAGGTTAATACCGTAAATGGGGATTTCGTATTCGAGGTCAGCGAGGGTTATATAATCGAAAAAGGCAAGGTTTCCGAGCCTGTGCGCGGCGCGACCCTTGTCGGTAACGGGCCGCAGGCGCTTTCAAGCATAACGATGGTAGGAAACGACCTTGGATTCGGTATCGGTACTTGCGGCAAGGACGGGCAGGGCGCGCCTGTGTCCGATGCGCAGCCGACGCTTTTAATTACGGATATAGTCGTAGGCGGTATGCACTGATGGAAACGGCACTTGAGAAAACTTTCAATTTTTTTGAACGCAAGAGACGTGTAATAACCGGTTTTTTCCTGCTTGCCGGAATCCCGCTTCTGCTGTTTACACGTCCGGGCTGGCCTGAAGGCGGTATAATCGACCACACTCTTCGTTATGGGGGAATAATTCTGATACTTGCAGGACTTGCAGGGCGCGCATGGTGCACCATGTATATAGGGGGGCGGAAAAATAGCCAGCTCGTCCAGGGGGGGCCTTATTCCATGTGCCGAAACCCGCTTTACTTCTTCTCGTTCATGGGAGGGCTTGGCGCCTGTTTCGTGTTTGAGAACCTCCCGGTAATTTCCCTGTATCTTGTTGTTTTTTCTCTTTATTACCCGTTTGTTATAAGGTCTGAAGAGAGACGTTTGGAGATGCTTTTCGGCGTAGAATTTTCGAGATATAAAGAAAGGGTTCCGGCTTTTATTCCGAATCCGTTTATCTTCCGGACAGGCGGCAAGGCCCCTGCCGATGCGCGACGCATGGCGAAAACGCTCCTGGATGGTAGTATCTTTTTGCTTTTCATACCGCTTGCATACGTTATAGAAAGGCTTCAGGCGAGCGGATTACTCTATACATACCTGAAGATACCTTAAATTGTTTAAATTTAGGTTGACTTAAGGCATCGGTTTATAGTATAAATTCCAAGTTTTTCAGTTTAGATATCATTCCCGTAAGCCGGGGACGTAGCTCAGTCGGTTAGAGCGCCTGCCTGTCACGTAGGAGGTCGCGAGTTCGAGCCTCGTCGTCCCCGCCAATAAAATTAAGGGGTTGGGCCTCATGCTCAGCCCCTTTATTTTTACAGGCGTACCAAAAAATCTACCGCCTTAAAGAAAGTCAAGCATCTCAATTTCCTTGCAAAATTCGCCTGATTATTGTATAAATTCCTTTACTTTAGAGGAAAAGGACGGAATCTTCCCTGATGCCCAAAATCGAGGATTTAAGGAAAAAAATCGACGAGCTGGACGACAGGCTCCTGGCGCTTTTGAACAGGCGCGCAAAGCTTGTCATGGAGATCGGCAGGATCAAGAAAAAAGAGAATTCGCAGTTCTATGTCCCGGACAGAGAGAAGCGGATACTTGAACGCCTTACGAAAAATAACGAAGGCCCGTTTCCGAACGAATCCCTACAGGCTGTCCTGAAAGAGATTTTTTCCGCATCGCTATCGCTCGAAGCGCCCGCAAAGATAGCATATCTTGGCCCCAAGGCCACATTTTCTCACCTTGCCTGCCTTCAGCAGTTCGGGTATTCCGCGCAGTACGCACCCGTGAACAGCATAAGCGAAGTTTTTGCGGAGGTGGAGCGCGGCCTTGCTGAATACGGCGTCGTGCCGATTGAAAACTCTACGGAAGGCGTCGTCAGTCATACGCTCGACATGTTCATGGACTCGGAGCTTAAAATATCCGGTGAGATAATGCTTGAGGTCTCTCACTACCTCATGAACCAGACGGGCAATATCTCTGATGTTATGAAGATATACTCGCACCCGCAGCCGCTGGCGCAGTGCAAGAACTGGCTTGAGAAGAACCTGCGGGGAACAGCTCTTGTCGAAGCGTCATCCACGACGAGGGCTGCGGAAATGGCTGCGGAAGATCCGTCTATCGCCGCCATTGGCAGCAGGCTTGCGGCGGAGATGTACGGGCTCAGGATATTGCGGGAACGTATAGAAGACAACGTGAACAATTTTACACGCTTCCTGATAATATCAAAAAAATCTCCGGCGCGAACCGGAAAGGACAAGACGTCCATCATGTTCTCCGTAAAGGACCGGTCGGGCGCGCTCTATGATATGCTGAAACCCTTTGCGGAAAGGGGTATTAGCCTGACGAAGATAGAGTCCAGGCCGTCTCGCAAGAAGGCGTGGGAATATCATTTTTTCGTGGACATCGAGGGTCATATTGCCGACAGAAAGGTAAAAGAAGCGGTGTCCGAGCTTGGGGAAAGTTGTCTGTTCATAAAGGTGCTGGGGGCATATCCCACGGCGCAGATAAATAGAGCGGTGCTGAAATGAAACGTCTTACATCCATCGAGATAGAGTCCCTGACGCCTTATGCGCCTGGAAAACCAATAGAGGAGCTTGAGCGCGAATTGGGCATAAGCGGCTCCATAAAACTCGCAAGCAACGAAAATCCCATAGGCCCGTCGCCCAAGGGAATCGCGGCAATAGCAGGTCATGTAAAGAACCTGCACCGCTACCCCGACGGTGCGGCGCATTACCTCAAGGCTGCGATAAGCGAAAAATTCGGGTGTTCGGCATCGGAGATAATCCTGGGGAACGGCTCGAACGAACTCCTCGACATCATCGTCCGGACGTTCCTTCTTGAAGGCGAGGAGGCGATATTCGCCGAGCCGTCGTTCGTCGTATACAAGATGTCTACGCAGGCGGCAGGCAGGAAGGGAATCTCCGTGCCGCTTAAGGACGGGCGGCATGACCTTTTGGCGATGGCGGATGCGGTAAACGACAGGACTAAAATAATATTCATCGCCAATCCCAACAATCCGACCGGCACGATAAATACCAGGGAAGAGATGTACGCCTTCATGGCGCGCGTGCCTGGCGACGCGATTGTCGTCTTGGACGAAGCATATTTCGAGTATGTCGTAAACCCGGAATATCCCGATATGTTCAGGTATCTCCGGGACGGCAGGAACATTATAGCCCTGCGGACGTTCTCGAAGATTTACGGCCTTGCGGGGCTTCGCATCGGCTACGGATTCGCTCCGGCACGTCTCGTGGACTTGATGAACCGTGTCCGCGCGCCTTTCAATACCAACTCGCTTGCGCAGGCTGCGGCAATGGCCGCACTCGGAGACGACGAACACGTGAAGGAATCCGTGCGCGTGAACGAGGAAGGCAAGAAATACCTATACGCGGAGCTGACGCGGATGGGCGTGGACTATCTCCCCACGCAGGCGAATTTCATCTGGATAGATTTGCACAAGGACGCGCGTGTAGTGTATGATGCGCTCCTCCGGAAGGGCGTCATCGTCCGCCCGATGGGCCCGACGCAGATACGGGTGACAATAGGGCTTCCAGCCGAGAACGAGAGGTTTGTAAAGGCGCTGGCAGAACGCTGAGATGAAAAGATTCGTTCTGAAGTTTTTAT
>DAHWTK010000061.1 GCA_027328825.1 Nitrospirota bacterium | reverse complement strand
CTTCGTAAATTGGTCCTTTACGCAGGGCCCATGGAAAAAAGCATTAAGCTTGGCTAGTTTAAAGTATCGTCCGCCGTATTCTCTTAGGCACAGCCATGCGGCATGGGGGCTTGCAATCGGTACTCCGATGGACCGAATGGTTTCCAGGATGGGACACGGTTCAAGACAGATGATCTACGAGGTCTACGGAAAGTACATTCCAGGCATCGAGGAGGACGCCGGAAAGATAAGGCAATACTTCGGAGAGGACTTTGTTTAGCGCAAGAACAAGAGGGGCGACTCCTCATAATTCCTGTGGGGGAAAGTCGGGGGAAAGTCGCCCACCTTGTGATTAAAACTGATTGATTTTCCTGTGGAAATTTGGTGATCCCTACGGGACTCGAACCCGTGTTTACGGCGTGAGAGGCCGTCGTCCTAGACCGCTAGACGAAGGGACCGTGCGGCAAGACGCTTAATTTAGTATATAGAGGGGCGCCTTGTCAAGGATAAACTATAAAAAAACCCTTCGGTATGCGAAGGGTTCAAGCTGCGGTTTTAAGGTAGCGTTCTTATTCGCTTCGCTTTATACCTTTCCTGCTTTTGGACGGATGGAATTTACCAAGCCAGTTCCCAAGCCTGTGGGTTCTCTGTAGCTGACGGTGGAACTGTGCCGCGCGCGCGTTGAGTATTGTGCGTGTGGTCTGGCTGAGGAGATTTGTAACGTGCGTCCCCGTCCCCGTATGCTCTTCCGCAAGCTCTTCCTTTATTGTTCTGCGCCGTTCCCGCGTCTCGATTGCGGGGGCTTGTTTTGCCGCTTTTTCCTGTCTCATAACACCCTCCCGTGGGAGGACTACTGTGCGGGCACCTTTACGCATAGCACGGGGCAATCCGCTTTTTTGATTACTTTCCTCGTTACCGACCCGAACAGGAAGTCCATCCCGCTCTTGCTGTAGCTGCCCATGACTATAAGGTCAACACCGTTCTTCTTTGCGTAATTTACTATGTTATCGTCCGCTTCGCCGGAAAGTATTACGGAATTGACGTTCTTTAAATCCATCTGCTCCTCGTAGCAGTAGTGATCGAGCTTTTTCTTTGCCTCTGCCTGCATCTCCTTCAAGAAGGTATCCAGGGAAATGTGAGGGACGTACCAGCCCTGTCCATTGCTCACGTCGTTTAACACGTACAAATGCGTCAGGGATGCGTTATACTGTTTTGCAAGCGCCCTCGCATAGTCCAGTGCCGCCTCGGAGCCTTCGGAGAAATCTGTCGGATGAAGTATGTGCGATATTTTCATTCATGCCCCCTTAGTATAAAATATAAACTCTGATTTTATGATAACTCCATAAAACAGGCATGTCAATAACTAACGGAGGATATGGTGAGCAAAATTTCGCTTATAAAAGAAGATATTACAAAAGTTCATGCGGACGCGGTCGTTAATGCCGCGAACAGCACCCTCCTTGGCGGCGGAGGCGTTGACGGCGCAATACACCGGGCAGCCGGGCCTGGGCTTCTGCGGGAATGCAGAAAAATTGGCGGCTGCCCCACAGGCGAGGCAAGGATAACCGGAGGCTATAACCTGCCTGCGAAATTCATAATACATACCGTCGGGCCCATATGGAGCGGGCGTGCCGGCTCTGCGGAGAAAGAGGACGCCCTGCTTGCCGGATGCTATGGGAATTCCCTGGCGCTGGCTTATGAAAACGGCGCCAGGACTATCGCGTTTCCGTCGATCGGCACAGGGGCATACAGGTTCCCGCTGGAGCGGGCATCGAAGATAGCGGTCAGGGAAATAAGGGAGTTTCTGGGTTCACACCCGGACATGGAGAAGGTTATTATCGTATGCTTCGGGGATGAAGTTTTCAGGGCGTACGAAGAGGCTCTGAAATAAAAAACCTCCAGGGAATAACCCTGGAGGCGTGTCAGCGTAAATTTGTTGCTGCGGGTTATCTCCTGCCGCCGCCCCTGCCCCCGCCTCCGCCGAAGCCGCCCCTGGCTTCTCTCTTCTGCTGAGGCCTTGCCTCGTTCACGGTCAGTTCTCTCTGCATGAACTCCTTGCCTTGGAACATTTCGATAGCCTTATGGGCTTCTTCATCCGTTGCCATCTCAACAAAGCCGAAACCCCTGGACTGGCCAGAATAACCGTCCGTAATTATCTTGACAGAGCTTACTTGACCGGCCTGCGAGAAGAGCTCCTGGAGGTCCTCCTCAGAGGTCTTATATGACAGGTTGCCCACATAAAGCTTGTTACCCATTTTCATCTCCTTGTTTTTGTCAGCTTTGAAAGGACAACCACCCGATTGACCCCAGAAGCCGCTAACATAAAAAGCCGGAAAAGGCGACCCTTGCCTCTCCGGCTGCCGATACTACTATAATATCAGATTATTCGATTTTTTCAAGAGAACAATTTAAGCGCTTCTTTGCCGGAAATATTCGACAGTCTCCTTCAGTCCTTCTTCGAGGCTGTAGCGCTGTTTCCAGCCGAGTTCTCTCTTTATGCGGGCGCAGTCGAGCACGCTGCGGTATTGCTCTCCGGCCTTTGCAGGCCCGTGTTCATTGCCGCCGGCGTAGCCGGTTCTCTTGCTTATCAGCCCGTATAGCAGGTTTACGTCCGTCTCGATGCCCGTGCCGACATTATAAGGCCCTTCGGCTTCTTCCCGGAAGGCCAGAATGTTGGCCTGAACCACGTCTTTGACATAGACGTAATCCCTTGTCTGGCCGCCGTCACCATTTATAAGCGGAGTATCGCCGGAGAGCATCTTGTTGGTGAATATTGCCACTACCCCGGCCTCTCCGAAAGGATCCTGCCTGGGACCGTAGACATTGGAATAGCGGAGCGCGACATACTTCAGGTTGAAGACTTTTTTGTAGATATACAGGTAGTGCTCCACGGAAAGCTTGGCCGCGCCGTATGGGCTTTCCGGCCTTGCGGTATGGTCTTCCGGCGCAGGGAATTTTTCCTGTTCGCCGTAAATAGCGCCGCCGGAAGAGGCGAAGACTATTTTCCTTGCTCCGAATTTCCTGCAATTGTCGATTACGTTTATGGAGCCGACGACGTTTATGCCGGCGTCCTGGGCCGGGTCTTCCACGGAATTCCGGACGCTTACCTGCGCCGCCTGGTGGCAGACAATGTCCGGCTTTTCCGCTGCAAAAATATCGGATATATCCTTGTCTCTTATGTCGGCGAGGTAAAACTTCGCCCTGGGGTTCAAGTTCTCTTTCTTGCCGGTGAAGAGGTTGTCGATAATCGCAACCTCCATCCCGGCCTCGATTGCGGCATCCGTTATATGAGAGCCTATAAATCCTGCCCCGCCAGTTATAAGTAGTTTCATAAGGCAGTAATTCTAAGGCAGAGGAGCCGGATTTGCAAGCATTAATCCACCCCCAGCTTTTTCCTTGTTTTTTTTGTTATGGATTGCCTTGCGTTGAAGAAACCCTCCCACGGGTCTCTCTTCAGATTTTTCATCCTGTCAGGCATATTTTTTATAGTAAAAGAATCAGACCGTATTCCACTTTTTAACTCGACCCACTCAATCGGCGAGGACACAGGCGCGCCTGGTTTTGCCCGGGTGGAGTACGCCTCGACAGCCGTTGCGCCACGAATATTTCGCATATAGTCCACGAATATCTTCCCCATGCGTCTGCTCTTTGTCATTTTTGAGGTAAATGAACCTGGCGCACTTCGGACAATATCCTCTGCCAATGCTTTTGTAAAATAGTTCACCTCCTCCCAGTCTTGCCTGGCCGCAAGCGGGACGACGACGTGAAGCCCCTTACCGCCGGTCGTTTTAAGGAAACTTGCAAACCCGAGTTCATTCAATCTTTCCCTGAGAAGGAATGCCGTTTCGATTACCTTTTCCCATGAAACCGCCGGGTCTGGGTCGATATCCATCACAAATCGATCAGGATACTCAAGTTTTTCCTTCCGCGAGTTCCATGTATGGATCTCCAGCACTCCCATCTGGACAAGCGCTCCAACCCCAGCCAACGAGTCCACTGCCATGTAATTCTCAATCTTGTCGTTTTCTTCTATAGGTATCCTCTCCAGTGATTTTGGCACTGTCTCGTTTGCATGTTTCTGAAAAAAACACTCCTCATGTCTTCCGTCCGGGCAGCGCACCAGTGTGAGCGGACGTCCGGCTACGTGTGGTATCATAAATTTTTCAACCAGCCTGTAATACTGCAACAGGTTCTTTTTAGTAAGGCCCTGCTCGGGATAAAGGACCCTGTCCGGGTGCGTCAGGAATATGTTAATTCCTGCATCCCCTGCGGCGACAGGGGCAGGCGAATTTTTTTTATACGTTTCATTTGCCGGTTCGGGCACTTCAAGCACCACCTGTCCGGGCGGTTTATCCTCACGAAGCCCCAGGAATACAGGTTGCCTCAGAAGGTCGTCCCTTGTCCGCTCGGAATACCGCACCTCTCCCACAAGTTCCGGTTTTACCCATATGGCACGTTTGGCCTCGGCGCCTGCCGGAGGGTCGATGAATGGCGGCTTGCCTGTTTCCAGTTTTTTTAACCGCGCGGTCAAATCGCTTAGCGTTTTCTCGTCGAATCCTGTCCCGGCCCGCCCCTTGAAATGCAGTTTGCCTTCCGAATCATATACGCCAAGCAGCAGCGCGCCGAAACCGGTGCGGGAGCCGCGTGGCAAGGTGTAGCCTCCTATTACAAATTCCTGTCTCAGTCCGCATTTTATTTTAAGCCATGATTTAGTACGGGCGGATACATAAGTGGACCTGGCCGCCTTTGAAATTATTCCTTCCAGCCTGAAATTGCAGGCATTCTCAAAGAAAGCTCTGCCGCGCCCGGCGATGTGGTCGTTATAGAAAATCGGGCCGGTGGGTTTCCCTTCGGCATATAAAAGCTCCCAGAGGATTTTCTTTCTTTCGACAAGCGCCGCCTCTCTAATGTCCTTTCCATTAAGATATAAGATGTCAAAGGCGAAATAAGACAGGTCATTTTTTTTCCAAGGCTGAGCGCGCTCTGGAGGTCCTGAAAGCTGGACGTTCCGTCCGGTCTCATAAATACGACTTCGCCGTCAATCCATAGCGTTTGAACAGGAAATTTAGCAACCGATTCCGCTACGGGGGAGAATATGTGAGTCCAGTCATTTCCCCTCCTGGTATAGAGGACCGCTTTGCCGTTTTCCAGGCGGGCTATTACGCGGTATCCATCCAGCTTTATCTCGTGCAGCCATTCGTCGCCCTCCGGCGGTTCCTCCACCAGAGTTGAAAGCTGGGGATATATCATCTCGGGAATCGGGACGTCCCTGGCGCCCCGGATATTTACCTCAAAACTTTTTTTTTAGTTCCTCTTAATATATTTTTTGGATCCATCCCTTCGGCTATCTCGTCCATATCTCTGCCCGTTGCGGCGCTTAACGGGTTCTCTTCCAGGATTTCATCACCGTTTCCTGAGACTGCTGTTTCGTCTCTTTCCTTTATTAAAAGCCATGACTCGCGCCCCTCCTCTTCGGAGACCTTTTTCATCCGGGTTAGCGCCCACTTCCCTTTGAGCTTGGCGCCGTTCAGCCTGAACTTGAGCGAACCTTTTTTTAACATCTCGTCCGGGTTATCACCTGGAATCCACTCCCCCATATCCCAGATCATGACTGTACCCGCGCCGTATTCTCCCTGCGGAATTACGCCCTCGAAATCCTTGTAGTCGTAAGGATGGTCCTCAACGAGCATTGCGAGCCGCTTGACGGACGGGTCGAGAGACGGCCCCTTGGGGACTGCCCAGCTTTTGAGAACTCCGCCCATCTCGATGCGGAAGTCGTAATGCAGATGGCTTGCGGCGTGCTTATGGACTACGAATGACAAGCCGCCGGCAGAGACTGCAGACTGGATTTTGCCGCCTTCCGGTTCAGGAGTTTTTTCAAAGCGGCGTTTCCGTCGGTACTCCGATATGTCGCCTTTTTCTTCTTTTCCTCGGACCACTATGCCACCTTTTTACTGGGTCTTGGCCTGGCCGAGCGTTTTTCGGAAGAGCCAGTTTTTTTCTTCTCAGCCGCTCTCGCTTCCACACTTTTTTTAAGAAGCGACATGAGGTCGATTATCTCCGCTCCCTTTTTCTCTTCTTTTGTTTCCGCCTCCGCAAGATGCCTGGTATCGCCAGTTTTTATCTTCTCCTGTATCATCTTCATGACGTCTTTGCGGTATGCATCCTTGTATTTGGACGGATCCCACTTGTCGACCATGCCGTCGACCAGCATCTCTGCCATTTGAAGTTCTTTGTTTGTAACTCCAAGCTCGGAAATCTCTTCCCCCGGTATGTTAAGGTCCGCTGTATCCCGGACCTCGTAAGGAAAGCGCAGGAGGTCCAGGACGAGAGCGTTCCCTTGAGGGATCAGAGCGGCCATATATTCACGGGTATGTATCACGACGCGCGCGATGCCGACTTTTCCCGACTTCTTCAATGTTTCCCGAAGCAGTGCGTAACCCTTTTTTCCTTTAGCCGAAGGAGCCAGGTAATAGGGCTTGTCAAAATACTCCGGCGGTATTTCCTTGCCGTCGACGAAACTCATTATCTCGACTGTTTGCGTGGCCTTCGGGTTTGCGTTTTTAAGGTCCTCTTCGGTAAGGACTACATAACGTCCTTCCTCGTATTCGTAGCCCTTTATAATATCATTCCAGCCGATTTCCCGGCCTGTATTCTTGTTGTATCTTTTATATCCCACGGGTGCCAGGTCTTCTTTATCGAGCGTCGTAAAACTTAAATCATCCCTTTTCTCCCCCGGGTAAAGTTCGACGGGTATCTGGACCAGACCGAAACTTATGCTGCCCTTCCAAATTGCGTGCGCCATGGCATCTTTTTGCCTCCGCGGGAAAATGCCGTATTTTCCGTTAAATTTAAGAGGCAGCTCAGGCCGCTTCTTTTTCTTCGGTTATCTGGTCGTTCAGGTCGTCGAGTTCCTCTCTCGACAGTACTTTGGGCACCTGTTTGAAGAGCACGGTTTCCTCCTGCTGGATGTGATGGTCGAAATTCTCCTTCAGAGCCTGAAGCCTTGTATCCCATTTCTGGTCGTCCACGTCCAGTTTGCCAAGCTCCTTCAACTGTTTCTGCATCATCTTGTGATCCTCATAAAAATCCCGGATAATGTCCTTCGTTTCGTCGATATCCTCCAGGGCCGGGTAAAGATAGTCTTCCTCTATCTGCATATGCAATTCCAGGGCGTCTGTACACTTCGAGATGAGCCTTTCCCTCCTCTGGCCGCTAATGTTCCGCATCTGGCTTATTAGGCTGGAAACTTCCTTGTGATCCTGTATCAGGAGTTCGAACATTTTTTCCATTTTTTATCTCCTTGTGGTTTTCGCCGCTTGAAACGAGCTTTGGAGCATGCAGGCTTCCTTATAGATTATAGTCCGCGGAAAAAGGCCGTCAAGTCGTACCATAAGCTATTCGGCGCCTGCACTGTAAGCAGCCGATATTTATAACTTTTCATGGCCTGGCTGGAACCGCCTTTATACTCCGGTCAAAGCCCGGCAGGATCATGTGGAAGAATGCGTTTTTAAAAAGCATGATTATTGTCCGCCACGTGCTGATCTGGGGCTTGGTCGTGGGGCCGGAAATGGTCGTTTTGGTTGCTACTGACGAACGGGGGTTTTCCAGGATATGAGCGACACCTCCCACCAGCATGTAGTAGAGCTTTTTGAACAGGTTTTTATTCTTGTCGGTGCGCCTGTCGTACACCTTCATGTCCGTGAAGAAAGGTTTTACGTAACCGTTCACCATCCTGTTTTTAACATGTACGTCCATGTACAGGGAGAAGAATCCGCGCACGACATTGAACTTGCCGTATGCCAGCAGTATCTTGTTCATGGACGGGAGAAGTGTATTTTTAATCGCAAGCTTCATTTGAAAATCCGGCCCGTCAACCTCCGGCCTGAAGCGGGCGGTTGCCGTTGTTATGCCGTTTCCCATAAAGAGGCCCTTCAATGTCATATTGGATACGCCCTGGCTGAAATGGTTCGAGAAATTGTCAATCGTCAGGTCCACGTTTGAGACAAATACCCTGTAAGCTGGATTTTTGGTCATATTCACATATCCGAGTTCGCTGTCGGTAAGCCTCATTTTATCAAGCTTGATCAATATCTTAGACTTAGCTCCAACTTGTTTTGCCGCTCTCTTTATCTTTTCTTCCCGTTCCGTTTCGATCCTTGCCGTCTGCGGCATGTGCAGATAATCGATTTTTACTTTTTTTATTGCAAGGTTATATACATGCACCTTCTCCGCATTGGGTGCGTATTCAATCACTCCGTCAGTCGATATGATTCCGCCGCTAAGTTTTACATTTTTTCTTGCCGTAATGGATTTAAGCCTGTCGAGAGGCACGTCCTTAAGATTAAATCTCGTTTCTATACCCATGAACGGCCGTCTCAGGAAATCCGCCTTCCCATTAATGTAACCCCTGCCCGTGCCGAATATCACGGCCTTCCCGCGGATAGGGGAAGGGTAGGGTTCGTTGGCGTAGTGTATGTTCCTGATATTGTTTGCCACGAAATTCAAATGCTTGATATGAAGTGGCAATTTCCTGTTCGCGTCGATATATACTATGTCTCCATTCCTGAACCGGATCGAATTTATGTCGAGCGGATAAATGGACTCGAACGCCTGCTGCCATCCTTCGTTCTTTATCTTCGTTTTTCTTCTGGCCTCCGCTTTCAGCTGGGCCAGGTTTATATGCATCTGCGGCTTGTCGAACTCTAAATCCGCCACAAGGTTCCCGCTCAAAAGCTCCCGCCATTGCACGCTTGCCGTCAGGCTGTGTATAAATATCACCGGCGGGTCCGGGTGCGCGTTCTGCATTATCTTAAGGTTTCTCAGCGTCAGGGAAAATCCTATTATCTGGAAATGGGCCGCAGGAAGGCTGACGCTATAGCCCTTCAGCTTTTTATTCATGGTCTTCTGAAGATAAGACGCCAGCGGCTTATCAATAAAGAAAGACGCAATGAAAAGCACCAGGATTATGGCGATTACCACGGAGAAGGCTATCAGTATCGTTTCAGGGACGGAACGCTCGAAAAATTTTTTAGAACCCGTGCGCATTTCGAAACCTTTTGGATTACAGATGGTTTACTAAATATATGTTATTTATGTATATTATATCTCTGTATGAAAACACGGTCAAAAGGGGAGAATGAGGATAACTAAAGGGGGCCGCAGGCGCGGCCCCTTGAAATGGAGGCGACGAGAGGATTTGAACCCCTGTAGGAGGCTTTGCAGGCCTCTGCCTATTCTCTTGGCTACGTCGCCTTGAAGCAACTGCCTCTTGAACCTCAATATAACATAAAATCCGCTTTGCGCAAATATTCTACCTGGCAACTTTTACTATTAATATCCCGGCAAAACTATTAATAGCATTGACACGGGGGAAGAGCCGTTCTATAGTCTGTAAGGGTCGGCATTGCAGTCCGTGAAAGGGGGCCTTCAAGCCTTTGAGCATTATTACATACATACTATATTTTATCCTGGTCAATATCCTGCTCCGACACCCTTATATCCTCGTCATTCTC
>DAHWTK010000060.1 GCA_027328825.1 Nitrospirota bacterium | reverse complement strand
GAGGCCATAAGAGCCGCAAGGTCGAGTTTCGGGGCGATGTCGTCGCCCTCAAGGAAGACAAAGCTCGACTCGCCCAGCACGCCGGTAGACCGGCCCCGACCCTCGCCGCCCGCCTCGCCTTTCATCACGCCGGTCGACCGGCCCTGGTGCACGGTAACGTAATACTTCACCGTATCCACGCGCCGTATGGACTCCACGTCCCCGCGGATAAGGAAAAGCTGGTGGCTGCGTTTTGTCGCCTTCATCACCTGCCAGGCGGAGAAATCTGTGCGCGCTTTAAGTGCGTCTGTAATGTATTGGAGCATTAAATTACTCCGCTCTCCAGAAACAGCGTCGCGGTGCCGGTCGCGCGGAAGGCCTTGATGAACGCAATAGCGGACTCGCGGGCCGTCTGCTCTATCTTATTTTTATACTCCTCCGGGATATTGTCGATTTCCTTATAGAACTGCTTCGTGGCGAACTTTATGTCCTTGTTTTCTTTCTTTGCCCAGTCCCGCATAGCCTGCATGAGGTCCGTTGGCAGGCCCTGGTGGGCGATATTCTGCCAGTTCGTCCCGACGTTGCCCTTCCTGATGCCGTAGTCCGCGAACTGGCCGACAAGTTCAAGCGGAGTGCCGGTGATGCCGTGCTGGGCAATGTTCACGCCCCATTTCTTTATGGCGTTATAAACCTCTCCGGTGCGCTTAAGGTCTATATGCACTTCCTCGCCCGGCAGGTAATTGCCGTGCTTGGAGCCGTTGTTTATGGCAAGGAGGTTTGGTCTTATGCCGTTTGCCTCAAGGCCGGAGATGAAATCAACGCCCTCTTCGATGGTCGTTATCTCGCCTTCGTAGCCGACGGACTTTATCTCGCCAACCTCGACCTCAAGCCCGGCGCCCGCCGCCATGACATCACGGCCAAGGTCGGTCGTAACGATAATGTTATCCGGTATCTGGTTGAACGAGGCATCGATGGCGATGGAGGTATATCCGGCGTCGAGCTCCGCCTTGATTAATGCCCTGGAGTCGGCGATAACATCGGGTTCTTTGGACTTCGTCGTTACGTGATCGCCGTGGATGAAGAACGGCTTCGTGAACTTCGTCTTTTCGGCATATCCCATGATGGTGTCGAAGAATATGTACGGGTCCATCCCGGTATATCCGCCCTTAAGGTTTCCCTCGGACTTTGCAAGCTCGAAGGCGACTATTGCGTCCAACTCCTCCGCCGCCCGCATGATTCCGGGGATTACGTGCTTTATGCGCGTATTGCAGGCCATGATTATGACCTTGTGCTCCCGAAGCGCGCGGAAAACAGGGTCGGAGGAGACCAGAAAAGCCTTGGCTCCGCTCCCCAGCTTTTTCGTTACCTGCGGCGGTCTTCTGTCCATCAGCTTCTGTGCGTTCTGTGCAAGTCCCATAACCCCTCCTCTGTGGAATATGTAAATGTGTCAGAATATAACGTAAAATCAATATTATAGCAGGCATAGCGGGTTTTGCCAACCGGATGTTATAATATAATAGTCGGCGAGGGTAATTTCAAGCTTTTCCTTGCAGTATATTTTCAAGACGAATATAATCGCTTTGGGGGAGGGGCAAATGGAGAAGAAAACCACGAGGTGGACAGATGTTTACACCACCTATGACGAGTCCGAGGCCGCTATCATACAGGGCCTTCTGGAAAGCGAAGGCATCTCCTGCCTGGTTGAGTCGTCCAGGGTCTCCCAGATACCTGTTTCGGTCGGGAAGATAGGCGAGATAAAGGTTCTCGTGCATACTGAGGATTTTGCCAAGGCCGCCAGGATCATGGAGGCCGCGAGGGCCCGGAAACCGGACGAAGCCGGTCGACCGCCGTCAGGCGTGGAATAATTCGAGAATCGCTCGGAGGCTGCTTGAGTCTTACGCTTGGCGGACAGCTTGAGCTAACCGCAGAAAAATACCCTTCCAGGACGGCGCTTTCGTTCGAAGGCCGAAAGATTTCCTACCGCGAGCTCAACGCCCTTTCCGCGGCGTTTGCCGGTTCGCTTGCGGCTCTCGGCGTTAGAGAAGGCGGGGCCGTCGCAATCCTGCTTAACAATTCACCGGAATTCGCCGTAGCTTACTTCGGGATTGTCAAGGCGGGTGCCGCCGCAGTGCCTTTAAACACCTTCCTCACCGTGCCGGAAATACAGTATATCCTGTCCGACTGCGGGGCAAGGATACTCGTAACGTCGCCGGACTTTGGGGAAAGGACCGATGCGCTGACCGGCATAGAGATTATCTCGACCGGGGGCGCTTTTGAAGAGATGGCAAGCGGGCGCAATAAACCGCACCTCTGTAATAACCCCTCGCCCTCCGGTAGCGGGGCAGGGGCTGAGGGCATCGCCGCCATTCTCTATACATCCGGGACGACGGGAAAACCGAAGGGCGTAATGCTGACGCACGAAAATCTTCTCTCCAACGCCCGCTCCTGCGTAGAGATGTTCAAGGTTACAAGGAAGGACAGATTCCTCCTGTTCCTTCCGATGTTCCACGCCTTCTCCTTCATGGTATGCCTGCTCCTTCCCGTAACTATCGGGGCAAGCGTGATAATCCTTCGCTCCGTAAAACCCTTTTCTAACGTCATAAAGGCCGTCGTCTTCGGGCGCGCGTCGTTTTTCATAGCCATACCGCCGGTATACAACCTGCTGTCCATGAAGCGCTTCCCCAGGCTCATCTTGAGGCTCCTCCCGTTAAGAATCTGCGTTAGCGGCGCGGCCCCGCTTTCGCGCGATACGCTCGCTCGATGGGAGAAAAACTATCCAATTCCCCTGCTTGAGGGATACGGCCTGACGGAGGCCGCTCCGGTCGTCTCGTGCAATCCGCTCGACGGCGCGAGAAAACCCGGCTCCGTCGGCCTGCCTCTGCCCGGCGTCGAGACGCGTATTCTTTCGGAGGACGGTGCCGAACTGCCGCGCGGGCAGGTTGGAGAGATTATTGTCCGCGGGCCAAACGTCATGAAAGGCTATTTGAACGCGCCTGAGGCGACGGCTGAGACCTTAAAAGACAGATGGCTCCATACAGGCGATCTGGGATACGTAGACGAAGATGGATACATCTTTATAGTGGACAGAAAAAAGGACCTCATAATATCGCACGGGATGAACATCTATCCGAGGGAAATCGAGGAGGCGCTCTACATGCACCCGGCTGTTCGCCAGGCGGCGGTGATTGGAGTAGCGGACGAGGGCAGAGGAGAGGTACCAAAGGCCTTCGTGTCCCTGCACGAAGGCTATGACTTGACCGAAAAAGAGTTAAAGACCTTCCTCAAGGAACGAATAGCCTCTTACAAGCTCCCCCGGCACGTGGTGTTCATGGAGGGCCTTCCGTCAAATGCCACCGGCAAGATATTGAAAAAGGAATTGAGAAAATAGCGGGCATTTCAGGCATCCAGCACGTCCTCCTTCCTGAAGGTGTGAAGAAGGACGTCCACCGCCTCTGGGTCGAACTGTTTACCAGACGCAGCCCTGATTTCATCGATTGCCTCCTCGAAGCTTCCGGCCGGTTTATAGCTCTCCTGGTTTGTCATGACGTCGAAGGCCTCGGCGAGGCCGACTATCCTTGCGCCGAGGGAGATGTCGTTGCCCTTGAGCCCGGCTGGATAGCCGGAGCCGTCGTAATATTCGTGATGCTCCATGATTATCGGGACAATATCCTTCCATTGAGAAATGTCTTTAATCATTTCCGCCCCTATCTGCGGATGAAGTTTGCATCTTTTCTTAATCTGGTTTTCCACTATGTCGAACTTCAAAAATCCCACATCGTGCAACAGGCCGCCAAAATAAACCCTTTTCACGTCCTCTTCCCTAAGCCCCAGCCCCTTGGCGAGTTTGACGGCATAGCGTGAAACCCGCCTCGAATGGCCCTTTTTTTCAGGCATGAAGTTGTCGATCGCAATCATCAGTATATCGAACATATGGACAAAATCCGACTTCATTTCCTCTTCCACCCTGAGGCGGTGTATGGCCGAGGCCGCTCTCTCCGTAAGCGAAACCAGTGTCTTCAAATCGCCCTCGGAAAATGCGGTTCCGCCCCGCCTGTTTATTACTTCCAGGACGCCGAAATTTCTGCCTGCAAAGACAAGGGGGGCGCACATAACGGATCTGGTGTCAAAGCCGCACTCCCTGTCCAGTTTTTCATCGAAGCGCGAGTCGGACTTAGCGTCGTTTACTATAACAGGCCGCACTTCCCTTGCCGCCCATCCTGCTATTCCCTGCCCAGGCTGAAGCGTCCTGCCCTTCAGCGTGCATGCCGCCGCCCTGGAGCCTTCCACATACTCGACTTTCAGCAGGCCTTTCTTGTCGAACAGAAGAAGCGAACTCGCCTCCGTATCCAGGACATCTTTCGCGGACTCCGCTATGGAATCTATTAGCAGGTCCGAGTAACCGACCTCGTCGAAGCGTTTTGTCGCGCTCAAGAAAATCCGCATCCGCTCGTCGAGGCGCGTCAGGGTATCGCCTTCTTTTTTAAATGTTTTTGAAAGATGCGCAAGGCCGAGCAGGGAAAGGATGACGGAGAGGACAAGAACCGCCATGACTCCTATCGCCTTGCTGCCGTCCCCGGCTGAGAGCATGGGATATATGTACTGTATATAGATATAGGCGATTACGAACATCGGTATCGTGTAGATAGCCAGCATTGAAAACCTGAATGCATCCGCGACATCGCTGCCTGATTTACCGCGTTTCAGATTGTCCATCGGGTTTCTCCCATTATCGAGGTTTTAGTAATTAGATAAATTTAATTTTACCATATATTTAACCCAAAACAATATAATTTATGTTCCCATCGACTTCTTTTTAAAATTCCCTTTGATTTCTTGACAAATGGCGGGCGTGCCTTTATTATCAGAAGGTTGACGACCGTGACCCAAGAAGCCAAAGGAGAACGTAATGATAAAAAGCGAAACTGAAATACGCGCGAAAATACAGGACAGCCTGGAGGCGCTGAAGGATTTTACAGCCAAGGACCAGGTGCAGCCGGAGGATTTTTTCAAGGTTGCCCGTCAGGCGACCTACATGACGGCCTTGTATTGGGTATTAAACGAAGATGTGCCTGCAGAAGTAACGAAGCTCGCGGTGCCCATAGTAAAGAAAATGGGCGAGGCGCAGGCGCAGTCTGCAAAGGATAGCGGGAAGTAGCCGGTAGACTCAGGGGACGTTAAAAGCCTGGCGATCTGTTTTCGTTCCTGAGCATCTCCATGACCTTGTTATAATTGATATTCAGCTTCGGTTTCACAGGAAAGCCTGTCTGGGGGTCGTTCCAGGCCATGCCGATGGCGAGGCAATATATCTCTACCTCGCCGGGCGCCAGCCTCCTGGGCCCCCACTGAATCCCTATAAACCGGGCGTTGCTTTTCAGGGGTTCATTCTGGTTTGATTCGGTCGGATACTCCATAGGGTCGTTGGAGAAATAAACGGCCGGCGTTTCATCCCCTATCCATTCGATAAAATTGGCACTGTTGGTGTAGTTGTGCCCCTCGCCTGCCGCAGGGTTGCCGTTGTCGAAGTATCCGGCCCAGGTGTATTTGGAGGTGTCAACCCACCCGACGTATTGGTAAAGCCTGTCTTTGGTCCAACCGACGTTTCCCTTTGATGACCCGAAACCGCCCAGCCAAGGGTCGTCCCCATAGCAATAATAGTAGCTCACGGGCTGATTCCCGACGTTTTTAAGCCTGATGGTGAGCAGGAAATATGGCTCTCCGGGGCGGAAATAGGCGTATCGGTCGATCCTCAGTGGCAGATCATCTACGATAGCCTCGTGCGAACTCTCAATGGCCAGGGATTTGCCGCTATTGAGCACCCGGCTCCCGAGAAATTTCCACATTGCCGGCGTTACCGGCGCCATCGTCTTGCCGGAACCAAGGCCCTCGTTGACATTGCACCAGAGATGTTCCCACCGTTTGCCGTTAAAGTAGGCCATGCCGGTTTCGTCCATCTTGCCCAAGTCGCTTCCCATGACGTTTTTTGGAAGCCCGCCGCCGACAAAAAGGCCGTGCGTCTCCAGGCCGTCGCTGTCCTCAAACCGTGAGAAGCTGGTAAAAATCTTCCTGCCGTCCCCGAAATAGTTCATTACGTAGCCGCTGCCGTCCTTGCAGTTCCAGTGCACGTCGATGTGCGGCGTGCCGGGTTCCGGCGGCTTGGATCTCTTAAAAAAACGCGCGAACAGGAACTTGGGGCTGTCGTAGTCTATGCCGTATATGAGGCGGTCTCCGTCGCCCAGGAACAGGTCGTCCTTCACCTCGAAAAGCGTATTTCTGCCGTGCAGGAGGAAAAGTCCTTCGTTCCTGCCGGTTATGTCAAAATGGGTAAAAATGGTGAAAAGAATAACGGCTATTCCGACTGAAATGAGGGCATAGCGGAGGCTCTTACCTGGCAGACGGGTCATTGCGTCGAGCTACCCAATTGTGCGGAAATCTCTTAACTCCCGGCATTAGACTATCATCAGGCAGGCCGAAGGCCGGGAACGCCATTCTTCATTTAAACGACAAAAAGGGAGGCCTGAGCCTCCCTTATATTACTAAAAACAACCCTGACAATCAACCTAAAAATAACCCTAAAGTATTACTGAACCGCTCTTGTCGTATCCCACTCGCACGCCCTTCGCACGCCATCTTGTCGCTATTATGCCGCTACCTTCAGTTCCCGCCCTGTGTGCCTGGCGAAGACCATCGCGGTGGTGCGGTAGAACATGTGCGCGAGCTTGGAATATGGTGCGAATATGAAGAGCTGCGCGATTAATATCAGGTGCAGGACGTATATTGTCTGTGCGGGCGCATACACCCCGGCAATCCTGGATACCTCCGCCGCAAAACCGGTAATGCCTATCAGGAATACGAGATACAACAGGTTCCAGTCGAAGTTTGAACTTGTCTGCCTGGCGGATTTCGCCTTACGGTTTTTGATGAGCCAGTACGAGCCTATTATCAGCATGACCGCGCCGATATTACCGAGCCATTTCAACGGGTTCGCCAGAGATGAGTAGTCCCCCGGCTTCCACCCGAGAACGTAGAGGTAGAAGACCGCCCAGTTGGTGGTTATGAAAAGGGCGATAAATGCAAAGAACGTGAGGAGGTGCGGGGTCTTTCTGTCCGAGTTTTCTCCGCACGAGGCGAAAACGTTATGTTTCAGCACCTGGCCGATTGTCGGCGCTATGCTCGGGAGGGCGTTCCTGCCAGTGAACTTCCCAAGCCCGGCTGCGTCGCAGATGTCGTTCCAGAACTTCATAATCCCGTATCCCGCCGTTATAACGCCAAGCATGAAGAGCGGCACGAAGAGCTTGTCTATGTCGTGGGTCGGAATGAAGTTGTTGAATATGATGTTTAATTTGCCGTCCTTACCGACCTGATGGTAGTTGGCAAGTATATTGGTGTGGCCCACCGCCGCAAGCAGTCCGGCTATGACAATCGCGGCGACTATGAACTGCGCGACGAAGTTGTTGCCAAGGCTCGCAAGCGGCCTTATCATGGCGTATTTTTCTATCGTCGCCTTCCTGAGCGCGCCCAGGACGTCGCCCGGCTTCGCGCCGCGCGGGCAGTTCGTGGTGCAGTCCCCGCAGTTGTGGCAGAGCCATACGTCCGGGTCTGCGGCGAGCTTGTCTTTCAACCCCCACTGCGCCCAGACCATCTCCTTGCGCGGGAAGGGGCTGCCTTCGGGGGCTATCTTGCAGACC
Organism: Nitrospirota bacterium; assembly: GCA_027328825.1. Classification (GTDB taxonomy): domain Bacteria; phylum Nitrospirota; class JACRHJ01; order JACRHJ01; family JACRHJ01; genus JAKAHE01. The sequence goes on along the minus strand of DAHWTK010000060.1, from coordinate 1,961 downwards.
ACGGAGCAGGTCGCGCACTGGTAGCATTTTTTAAGGGAATCGGCCCCGGAAGCGGTCAAGCCTTTTATAAAACTGAGATCAGGCTCAATGATTGTCCCGTTCATTGTCATCCTCCTAAAAGCCCTTGAATGGGTTGGGGCCCATGGATTTTATACCCTCGACTATCTTGTCCAGCGTCGCGGGAAGCTGGGCGTAATCCGAGGCGGTAACCTGTATCTGCTGGACGCGCTCCGGTTCGAGCGAGAGTCTCTGGAGCGTCTCCTGCACGTTGTCCATGCGCTTGTTGCACTGTTCCGAGCCCTTTATGAAGTGGCACTGGTAGTCCTCGCCGAACTTGCATCCGGCCATGATTATACCGTCCACGCCGCGCGAGAGGGCATCCGCTATCCATACGACGTTTACGGAGCCTAGGCACCGTACGGGCACTATGCGCAGATTGTTGTGGTATTTCAGGCGGTTTATGCCCAACATATCGAGCGCCGGATAGGCGTCGTTTTCGCACATCAGGCAGATAAAACGCATCTGCGAATCATCGTCCGCGGGGACGTCCACGGCCTTGATCATGGAGCCTATTATGTCCACCGAGTAGTTCTTGAAGGATATTATCCTCTGCGGGCACGCACCCATGCAGACGCCGCAGCGGCGGCAGCGTGTCGGGTTCGGTTTCGGCGTGCCCTTTTCGTCCTCGTCGAGCGTGGAAAATGGACACTCCTCGGTACATCTCTTGCACTGTGTGCAGGACTCCAGACGGAACTCAGGATATGTCATGTCTCCGGCGCGCGGATGCACCGCCGCGCCTCTCGACGTAAGCTCCACACACTGGATTGCCTTCAGGGCGGCGCCGGATGCGTCGCGCAGGGCCTCTGCGACGCCCATCGGGGAGCGCACCGCACCGGCGGCATAAATGCCCGTCCTCTGTGTCTCGTAGGGGAAGCAGATGTAGTGGGAGTCCGGGAAGCCGTATTCCAGCGTCGGGACTTCAGGCCCCTGGCGATACTGGAGGTTTAATACCGGCGCTGGCGTCAGGGGCTTCACGCCCTTGGCCTGGTCGTCATAGTCCATAGCAAGCGTCCGTATGGGCAGTTCGTTCGATGCCCGGTCGAGCGGCTTTGTGTTCGGCACCATGCCAGTCGCCAGAACCACAAGATCAGCCCTTATCCCCACCTTCTCGCCAAGCAGGCTGTCGGAGACCTCGACAACAAGGTTCCCGCTTCCCTCCTCAGTAATACCCGTAACCTCGCCCTTTGTCAGGAATATGCCGGGGTCGTTCTGGGCCTGCTTGTAGTAGTTTTCATAGAGTCCCGGCGTACGCATGTCTTTGTAGACTATTATAGCCTTTGCGTCGCCCGCAGCCTGGCGGATGTAGCCCGCCTGTCTTAGAGAGGTCGCACAGCAGGTAGAGGAGCAGTATGGGAGGTGCTGAGGATCACGCGAACCTGCGCACTGTATAAAGAGCACACTGCCCGGGGTCTTGCCGTCGGACGGTCTCTTGATGGCACCGTTTTTCGCCATCTCCTCAAGCTGGACGCTCGTTACAATATTTGCGAGGTTGCCGTAGCCGTATTTGTCCGCGAGGTTCGCCGGGTCGTACGGTTGCCAGCCCACAGCCATAACAACGGTGCCTATTTTTTCCTGCGCCTCCGTGCCGCCGGAGGTTATCGTAACGTCATACATACCCGGCGCGCCCGCAGTCTTCGAAACCTCGGCGTTCAGATATACTTTTATATTGCCGTCGGCGCGCACCTGCGCGATAAGCTCACCGGCTACAGGCTCCTCCGCCTTGGAGAAGTCGCCCTTCGTCGGAAGCTGCATGTAAGACTTGGCGTTCCATCCGCCGAGCGCGCCGGTCTTCTCGACTATGACGGCCTTGTATCCCATCAGCGAGGCGTCAAGCGCGGCCCTCATGCCGGTCACGCCGCCACCGACTACGAGCACCGTCTTCGTAAGTTCCTGCCTGAGCG
>DAHWTK010000005.1 GCA_027328825.1 Nitrospirota bacterium | reverse complement strand
CTCCTCGCCCTGGTGCGTACTGCCTGCGATGAAGACCTTTGCGCTTTCCGAAATTCCGAGTGCCGCACGAGTAGCGGCGGGCCTGTTCGTTGCAATGGCCTGATCGAACTTTATATTGCCCGCAACGGATACCTTTTCCTGAGGCGCGCCGAGCCTGATGATACGCTCAGCGTCCGCCTCGCTCTGCATCATATACCTGCTCACAAGCGGGAGGACGCGACGGAAGAAAAACCCGAACCGGCTGTAGCCTTTGAACGAGCGCGGCGAGATGCGCCCGTTTACGATTACCGAGGGAATCCGTTTATCGTGCAGGGCCTTGAGGAGATTCGGCCATATCTCGGTCTCCACGACGACGAAAATGTCCGGGGACATCTGCCCTATTACGCGCCGCACTACCGCGCCGAAATCGAACGGGAAGAAAAAAATCCGTGCCGCAGGGCCGAGCTTCTCCCGCGCGACCTTATTCCCTGTCTCGGTGACAGTCGAAAAATAAATTTCGACATCCGGCATTTTTCCCTTCAGCGCGAGAACGAGCGGGACGGCGGCAAGCGTTTCCCCGACGGACACGGCATGGAACCACACACGCTTGTTTTTTTTCGCGGCAAAGAACTCCGGCCTGAAAAAACCGAAACGCTCCCGAACGCCCAGTCTTTTCTTCCCGCGCATCATCTGCGAGAGCGCCATCAACGGGAAATATATCGGCGCGACGGCATAGAGCAGTATGTCGTAAATTTTAAATATCACGACTCCACCAGTTGTCCGCTTCCTCTGTCAGCTCGCGCATCCGCTTTTCAAGCTCGCCGCGCAGATTTTCCATGGTATCCCTGTCGGCATCGCGCGGGACGGACATAGGCTCGCCAAATATAGCCACGGCCTTTGTAAACGGATAAGGGATGATAAATCTATCCCAAGATTTCAGAGTTTTTTTTTGCGAGCGGAATATGTGACGGGATATATCGGGAGGCCGGTAACCCTGGCCGCCTGGATGATTCCCGGCTGGACGACAAACCTTGGCCCCCTTGGCCCGTCGGGAGTGAATGCTGGACAGAAGCCTTTGCGAGATAGTTTTATTAGTTCCTTAAGCGCGGACGCGCCGCCTCTTGTAGTGGATCCGCGCGACGAATATATGCCGAGATGTTTTACAATCCTGGCGACGAACTCCCCGTCGCTATGTCGGCTTATCATCACGGAAACTGGGCGGGAAAGTCTCACAAACGGCATCAGCAGCATTCTTCCGTGCCAGAAGGAGAATATAGCCTGCGTGTCGTCCGGCGGACGATTACGGATTTCAATGCGTATGGTTCGCCTAAGGGCCTTTAAAATGAAGGCCACGACTGGCGGTACGGCAAGTATCAACACACGCTTAAAGTATTTCGGCATGCTCGGCTGCGGGCGCGCCGAACTGCATATCATACAGCCGCTTATAGATGCGGCTCTTGGACAGCAGTTCGGAATGCCTTCCCGTATCGGTTATCCTTCCGCCGCTTACTACGACTATCTTGTCGGCATTTATTATCGTTGAAAGCCTGTGAGCTATAACCAGTGTCGTCCTGTTCTTCATGAGGTTCTCAAGCGCCTGCTGGACAATCCTCTCGGATTCCGTATCGAGACTCGACGTGGCCTCGTCCAGTATAAGTATCGGGCTGTTCTTTAAGATTGCGCGCGCTATGGATATTCTCTGCTTTTCGCCGCCTGAAAGCCTGAACCCCTTCTCTCCTATTATAGTGTCGTATTTTTTCGGCAGTTTTTCTATGAATATGTCCGCATGGGCGGCGCGGGCGGCTGCCGATATCATCTCATCCGTAAATTCTCCTTTGCCGTAGGCGATATTGTTACGGATGGTATCGTTGAAGAGTATAGTGTCCTGGGTTACGACTGAGATATTCTGCCTGAGCGTTTTTAGCTGGAAATTCGTTATTTCTTCGCCGTCAATCATTATCGCGCCTTCTTGAAGCTCATAGAAGCGGGGGAGCAGGTTCACGAGAGTCGTCTTCCCGCCGCCGGACGCCCCCACGATGGCGACGACCTCGCCCTTTTTTATTGTAAGGTCCACATCCTTGAGGACATATTCCTCTTTCTCGTTATACCTGAAACTTACACCGTGATATTGAATCCTGTCTTTTATACCGTCCGGGCCTGAAATGCCACTGGACATAGCCTTTTTCTCGTTCGGCGTATCCATTACATTCAGAACCCTTTCGATCGCTGCGGTCGCTCCCTGGATGTTATTGTGCAGGCCGCCGAGCGCCTTTACCGGGGGGTAAAGCATGAATAACGCAGCCGTGAACGAAAAGAATGCGCCGGGGGTCATGGAGCCGATTATTACCTTGTGGCCGCCGTAGAAGATAATTACCGCCATAGCCAGACCGCCTACGGCATCCATCGACGGTGAAAGCAGGCTGGCGACTTTGGCCTTTTTTATCTGGAGCTTTGTATACTTGTCCTGCTCCTCCACGAACCGCCTGTCCTCTCGGTCTTCCATGGTGAAGGCCTTCACAATCCTGCTGCCGGTGAAGCTTTCGTAGAGTATTGACATCAGCCCGGCGACAGCCTCCTGGGATTTGCCGGTCAGCTTGTGCGTCTTTTTACCGTATTTGGAAACAAATAACCCGGCCAATGGCAATATAAGGATGGAAATCCCCGCGAGCTTCCAGTCCCTTATGAAGAGCACCACAACCAGTCCAACGATTGTGAAAGACTGCTGAAGCAGATCCTTTACGAGGTTCCCGGCCAGGCGCGAGAGCACTCCGACATCGTTCATGATATGCGATACCATCTTGCCGGTATTAGTCGCCTGGTATTCCTTGAGCGGCAAATATACCATGTGCGAATACAGGTCGCTCCTTATGTCCCGTATTACTTTTAAAGAGACGGATTGCGTGATATACGACTGGATATATGCGAAGGTATCCTTAAGCAGATAAACCGCGAAGACCGCGAAGGACAAAGGCAGGAGCATGGCGGGATTTTTTTTGACAAAAACATCGTCCATAACCGGTTTTATAAGATACGCAATCGCACCGTTAGTGCCGGATACCACAAGCGTGCAGAGTATAGCCAGGAAGGTGACATTCAAATATTTCTTTATATATGGCCAGAGCCTTTTAAATAAATCCATTTATATTCCCGCTTCTTTCAGGACTTCCAGCGCCGCCCGTTCGGATGCGCCGGGGCCGCCGAGTTTCCTGCGCACCTCGCCCAGGCCGCGGACAATGCCGCCGTAATATGCTTTATCATAAAACATCTTTAAAATCAAGGAACTTATCCGCTCCGGAGAGGCGTCGTGCTGTATCAATTCCGGCACGGTTTCCTTCCCTGCGACAAGGTTCGGCATGCCGATGAACGGAACCGATATGAGCATCCTCCCGAGCCAGTATGTAAGTTTGGATAGCCTGTAGATTATCACCATCGGTTTCCGCCTGAGCGCCGTCTGGAGGGTTGCCGTTCCGGAGGCGACAATACCTGCGTCAATAACCGACATAACTCCGGAAAAATCATGCAGAATCAGCCGGATTTCCTCATTACCACTCAGATAATTTTTGAAATCCGCAAGCGAAAGCGTCGGCGCGGCAGGGATAATCGCCTGAATCTCCGGCATTTTTTCCTTTATCAGCGACAGGGCGGCAAGCATAACCGGTAGATGGAAATGCAGCTCCTTTTTCCTGCTGCCCGGCAGAAGCCCTACGACCGGCCTGTGCGGATCCAGACCGAAACCGCGGACAAGCTCATCTCTCCCGCGCGTTTCCACCTCTTCATCCAGCAGCGGATGTCCGACGAACGTGCATTTTACCCCGGCCTCCTTGTATAGCGCCTCCTCAAAAGGAAATACCACAAGCATTTTATCCACGACCTTCGCTATGTGCTTTATTCTTCCCCTGCGCCAGGCCCACACCTGCGGGCTTACGTAATAAACTACCTTCACCCCGGCTTTCCTGGCTTTGGCGGCCATGCGCAGGTTGAAGTCCGGGTAGTCTATAAGCACCAGGGCGTCGGGCCGCTCATTAATTATGGCCTCCTCCATGAGCTTGAACGCCGCCTTTATGTCCTTAAGGTGTGTAAGCACCTCCCATATCCCGACCACGGCGAGAGCGGAAATGTCCTGCAATGTCCGCACCCCGGCTTCCCGCATCATCTCTCCGCCCATGCCGAAGATGTCGAGTCCTGGCCGAAGACGTTTTAAAGCCCGGGCAAGGTTGCCGCCGTGAAGGTCTCCGGAGGCTTCTCCGGCGATTATCATTATTTTTTCTTTGCGGGACACGCCAAAGAGGCCCTTATAGTCTCAGAGATTAAATCGACATCCACCGGGCTCAATTCCGGATAGATCGGCAGGGACAGAACACGCTTCGAGAGGTCTTCCGAAACCGGGAAATCGCCTTCCTTATATCCAAGCTGTTTGTACGACTTCTGCAGGTGAAGCGGGACCGGGTAATAAATCGCCGATGCTATTTCCTTTTCGGCAAGCGCGCCCATTATATCGTCCCTGCGGTCGGCAAGTATCGTATACTGGTGATATACGTGATAATATCCGTCTTTTTCGACAGGAATGACGACGCCGTCCTGCATGGCCAGCCATTCGTTATACTGCGCGGCGCGTTCGCGTCTCAGGCTGTTGTAGCGGTCTATCCTCTTAAGCTTCACTCGCAGTATTCCGGCCTGCATCTCGTCCAAGCGGCTGTTGTATCCCACTGTGTCGTGGAAGTAACGCTTTTTGCTCCCGTGGTTCCGTAAAGCGCGGAGTTCTTCGGCGGTCCTGTCGCTGTCCGTTGTAACCATTCCGCCGTCGCCATAGCAACCGAGGTTCTTGCTCGGGAAAAACGAGAAACAACCGGCATCCCCGAATGAGCCGGTCTTTACAAATTTATACCCGGCTCCGAAACTCTGCGCGCAGTCCTCTATGACCTTGAGGCCGTGCGAGTTTGCAATATCCAGGATTTTCGGCATATCAGCCGGATGGCCGAACAGATGCACGGGTATGACGGCCTTTGTCCTGGAGGTAATTTTTCTGGCGACATCCTCCGGATCTATGTTCCATGTGTCCGGCAGAACGTCCGCAAACACCGGCCTTGCGCCGATGTATGATATGGCCTCTGCCGTAGCTATGAACGTAAACGGAGTCGTGATTACCTCGTCGCCCGCTTTTATGCCGCAGGCGAGGAGCGCCAGATGCAGAGCGTCCGTGCCGGAGGCACACGCGACGGCATGCTTCGCGCCTATATATTCCGCCACCTCATTCTCAAGCCCCTGCACGTTCGGCCCAAGTATGAATTGCGTGGCGAGCAGTATCTCTTCGAGCTTTGCGTCAAGCTCCTCCTTAAGCTCTATATACTGCGCCTTAAGATCCACCATTGGTATTCTCATAATTGCAGCGTATGACTCCTTATCTCTTCCTGGACAAGCATGGCCACCTTCAGCGCCTCTCTGCCTTCGACTCCGGACACGAGCGGCTTCTTGCGCAATGCCGCACATTCGAGAAACGCCGCCAGCTCGGCCTTGAGCGGCTCCTCTTTTTTCACCTTAACCTTACCGCCGACAATATCCGGTTTGCCTTCCGGGTCTTTTTTGTTCGGTATGCGATGGTAGGCGTATATCTCCTGGTCCTGGTAATTGAGAGATATATACGTATCCGGCTGGAACAGCCGGATCTTGCGCTCTTTCTTCATGGAAATTCTGCTCGACGTGACATTTGCTATACAGCCGGAATTGAATTCTATCCTGGCGTTCGCAATATCTACATTCTTCGATATGACCGGGATGCCGACTGCATGGATATTCTTTACCGGCGAACCCACGAGCGAGAGGATAATGTCTATGTCGTGAATCATAAGGTCGAGCACGACGTCCACGTCGGTTGACCTGTCCGGAAACGGAGAGAGTCTGTTGCACTCTATGAATTTCGGAGTCGTGACGAGTTCCACCATCTTCAGCACCGCCGCATTGAACCTCTCCAGATGCCCCACTTGCAGGATGCAGTTCTTTTCTTCCGCTATTTTTACAAGTTCGTCCGCCTCGGCGACTGTTACGGTCATCGGCTTTTCAAGGAGCACGTCGATCCCGGCGGAAAGAAAGTCCTTCGCAATGCGATGATGATGCACCGTAGGCGCGGCGATGGATACCGCCTGGACCTTCCCGATTAATTCTTCATGCTGACTGAACGGGACAGTTTTAGCGGATTTTGCAATCTCTCTCGCCTGTTCCGCGTTAACGTCGCATACGCCGACAAGCTCGGCCTCCGGAAGCTCCGAGTATATCCTTGCGTGGTGCCTGCCCAGGTATCCCACGCCCACTACGCCGACTTTGATTTTGCCTGTTTTCATTTAGCCACTCGTAGCTGCCCCATTTATGGGGCGTTTTTTAAAATCGCCTGATGAATCAGGCAGCTACAAATCTTGACATTATCGTTAAATTCCGATTATACAGATTCCGGCCTTGTCTGCCCCTGAAATCAATTCCATTTTTTCCAGCATCAGTGTCTTCCCGGCCTCGATTGCCAGCACGCGCGCCCTGGCCTCCTTCATGGCGTCCAGCGTCCGCATTCCCACCACCGGCACATCGAAGCGCATATCGTGACCCTTCTTGCTGACTTTGACTATCGTAATGCCGTCCTTGCCGAGCTCGCCGGCGCGCCTGATGCATTTGTCCGTCCCCTCGACGGCCTCGACCGCCACAACGGATAAATCCTTCACTGCGACACTCTGGCCTATGTCATGCTCTGCAATTACCTTTGCCATCTTCAGGCCAAATTCCACATCCGCCGCTTCAGGCTTTGTAAGCCTGGATTTTGTCATCACACCCGGCACTGCAAGAAACGGCTTCATGTGGATTGTCGAGTCGATAAGCTCTATGCCGTTCTTTGAAAGCTCGTCCGCCACGGCCTTGAGTATCGTCTCACCCTTTCTGTCAGCAAGCGACGCCCAGAGCCTTGCGGCTGTGAGGTCGAGCTTCAGGAGGTCCGAGGTATACATCCTGCGTTTTACCACCTGCCCCGCCATGACAGCCCTTGTAACTCCCTCTTTCTGGAAGGTCTTGATAAGCTTGCCAAGCTGGGTTATCGAGAGCCAGTGAACACTGTCGGCGATATTTTCTATGCCCTTATCCGCCTCCTCGGAGAGGGCCGCGACTACGACCTGCAGCCCTTCCGCCTTAGCGTTGCCTGCCAAAATTAAGGGGAACTTCCCGTTCCCCGCGATTATGCCAAGCTTATCCATCAACACCCTCGCACATCTCTTTCGCGCCACCCTCTTCCCCTGGAGGGGCGATGGTAACATGAAAAGCCGTCTATCTGCAAACGCCGCGCTCGGAAGAGATTACAAAATCGAGGAACCTTTTTACTTCCGGGAAATCTCCGCAACTGGCCGAGGCCTTCTCCACGGCTTCTTTTACCGTTAACCCGCTCCTGAAAAGAATTTTATACGCCTCTTTCAGCGCGGAAACGGTTTCCTTTGAAAACCCTCTGCGTGAAAGGCCCACCATGTTCAGGCCATGCAGTGTCGCCCTGTTACCCGTTGCATTTGTGAACGGCGGCACGTCCTGAGATACTGCGGAACATGCACCGACCATGCTGTGCGCGCCTACCCGCACGAACTGGTGAAGCCCTGTGAGCGCGCCGATTATGGCGTATTCATCTACATGTACGTGTCCGCCTATCTGAACGGAATTTGCAAGAATCACGTGATTGCCGATGTGACAGTCGTGCGGGACATGGGCATATGCCATTATAAAGCAGTCGTCTCCTATTACCGTGGCGCCGCCGCCGCCCTCCGTGCCTCGGTTAATTGTCGTAAACTCTCGTATCCGGTTCCTGTTTCCTATGATAAGCTTGGATTCCTCGCCGCCGAATTTCAAGTCCTGTGGTATCTCGCCGATTGACGCGAACTGGTAAATCTCGTTTCCCTCGCCTATCTCAACGAAAGGTTTTATCACGGCGTGGGCGCTGATTCTCGAACCCCTGCCTATCGTTACATTGTCTTCTATAACCGCGTAAGGGCCGACGGTCACATCATCAGCAAGGACGGCACCGCTATTAACTATCGCAGTAGGATGTATATTTGGCATGTAATAAACCTACTCCCTGGCTGTCATGGCCATGAACTCGGCCTCGCATACAAGTTTTCCCTCGACCTTCGCCTCGCCCTTGAACTTGTGGACGCTGCCCCTGCTCTGGATCGGCTCGACTTCGAGCATGAGCTGGTCTCCCGGCACTACCGGTTTGCGGAACTTCACCTTGTCTATGCTCATGAAATAAACCATCTTGTCATTCGTCTCGACGGTCTTGTGTACCAGTATCCCCGCGACCTGCGCCATGGCCTCGACAATAAGCACGCCGGGCATTATAGGCCTGCCGGGAAAGTGCCCCTGAAAAAAATGTTCGTCGAATGTGACGTTTTTCAGGCCGACTATCCGCTTCCCTGGCTCGACTTCGAGAATCCTGTCAACATACAGAAAGGGATAGCGGTGCGGCAGTATTTTCTGAATCTCCATTATGTCGAGCATTATTCCTCCGTCCGCGTATATTTTTCCAGCTTCTTTTCCAGTTCCATAACCCGCTTGCGAAGTTCCGGCAGTTTTCTCAGCGCCGCCTGCACCCTCATGAACTCCATGTGCGGAAACGCCGGAGATCCCGTATAAACCTTGCCAGTCTCAAGGTCGTTCATGATGCCGGACTGCGCCCCGACCTGCACGCCGTCCCCGATTTTTATATGGCCGACGAGACCCGCCTGCCCGGCCAGGACAACGTGATGGCCAAGCTCCGTGCTGCCGGATATGCCCACCTGCGCGATGATTATAGAATCCTCGCCAATCACGACATTGTGCGCTATCTGCACGAGGTTGTCTATTTTTGTACCGCGCCTGACTATTGTGTCTCCCAATGCGCCGCGGTCGATTGCCGCATTGGAGCCGATCTCAACGTCGTCTTCGATCAGCACGCCGCCTATCTGCGGGATCTTGAAATGCTTCCCACCGTCGGTCGCGTATCCGAAACCGTCCCCGCCTATAACCGTCCCGCCGTGTATAATGACCCTGTCGCCTATTTTTACCCCTTCCCTGATAACCACGTTGGGGTAGACTATACAGTCCGCACCGAGAGAGGAACCTTCGCCTACGTAAACGCCGGGATAAAGGACGCTGCGGTCGCCTATCTTTGCGCCGGGCTCGACAGATGCCCCCGGATATATTGTGGCGTCCTGTCCGATGCGCGCCTCAGGGCTGACATGCGCGCCGCCCATGACGCATTTTGGAAATTTCTTTTTCGGAGCGAAGAACGTCAAAACCTTAGCAAATGTAAAATACGGGTTCTTTGCGCGCAGACACGGCCTTGGGCCTACATCTACTCCCGGAGCGGCGATTACCGCAGAGGCGTGTGTCGAAGCGAGTTCGCCTATATATTTCATATTGGCGATAAACGTGATTTCGCCAGCGCCCGCCTCTTTAATGCCGGCTACGCCTTTTATCCTGATCTGGGCGTCGCCTTCCGTCTCTCCTCCGACTAATTCCGCCAGTTCTTTAAGGGTCTTTTCCATTTATTTTTTTATCTTGTTGGTCTGTGCCGGCGCCTTGGTGTCATCGTATGCCTTGATAATCTTGTCCGTGATGTCCACGGCCTCCGGGGCGTAAAGCACCACGGAACGGTCGAGTATCAGGGTATAACCTTCCTCTTTGCCGTATTTCTGTATGACACCCGTAACCTCGTCGAACATCTTGTTCGCCAGTTCCTCTTTCTTCTTCGAGAGCTCGTCCTGTGAATCAGAATAATATCTCTGGTAGCTTTTGTATTCCCTCTGGAGCTTGTCTTCCCTGCGCTGCCTTTCGTCTGAGGAGATGATGGAAGACTGCTTATCCAGTTCCTTCTGCATCTTCTCTATTTCCTTACGGCGTTCTTCTATCTTGACCTGCTTGTCAGCCGCCATTTTTTCGAGCGTCTTCAAGGCCTGCTTCCCGGCCAGGGATTCCTTCTCGACCTTGAGCATGTTTATATAGCCGAGCTTTATCTCCGCCGCCGATGCCACGCTGCAGAAAGCCGCTCCAAGAAGGAGCGTCGCAGCCAGAACCAGAAATATCTTCTTCATACCCTTAACCTCCGTTTTCAGAACATCGACCCCATGGAAAACTCCCATTTCCCGGCCCTCTGGTCCTCTTTCCTGTTAAGCACAAATCCGTATTCCAGCCTTATAAGACCCATCGGAGAGGCCCATCTCACTCCAGCTCCAGCCGTATAGCTGAGCTTGCTAAGGTTGATACCCTCGCCTTCGTCGTACGCATGGCCGGCGTCAGAGAAAACAACACCTCTCAGTTTTACGGCATTGAAAAGCGGGAAAGTATATTCGGCGTTGAACACCACTTCCTTGTTGCCGCCCTTCGGGTCTCCCAGCAGGGAAACCGTAGATGCCGCGCCGGTAACCCTATCAGGTTTCGTTACCGGGAATCTCGGTCCTGCCGTACCCCAGTCCAGTCCGCGCACGGTGCCCATGCCTCCCACAAAAAACCTCTCGTCGAGCGGGAGCGGGCGCCCCTGTAGCCCGTTTGCATATCCGATTCTTCCGTGAAGCGAGAAGTCGGTGTCGAAGTAAAACGGGAAATACCAGGTGGAGTCCCCGATTACCTTGTAAAAAGCATTGTCGCCGCCAAGGGCCGTCCCGGCGTACTCGGCATAGATTGAATTATTGCTTCCGCGTCTGGGGTCGAGGTAGTTGTCCCTGCTGTCCCGATAAAAATTAAGCCCTATCTTGCCGGTAGTTTTGAATTGTTCAGACTGCAGGAAGAACGGGTCGGTGTTTATGGAATCTATAACGTCGAAGTAGGTCTCGTCCGCCCAGGAATAGGAGCCTGTTATGCCCCAATAGTCCCAGAAACGGCGTCCAAGACTTACGCTTGCGCCTAACGAGCGTTCCGCATAGCCGGTATAATATCGTTCCTCTTTAAAGAGATCGAGGCGGAGCGATACCGGCCTGTTTAGAAGCCACGGCTCAAGGAAACTTAATACGAAGTTCTGCCTGCGCGCGCCAAACTCTCCCTTGAACTTCACCATCTCGCCCAGGCCAAGGAAGTTGTTCTGCGTAATCTCGCCGATTCCGACAAGCCTGTCAATAGTGCTGTATCCGCCGCCAATGCTGAACGAGCCGGTTGATTTTTCCTTGACGTTCACGTCAAGGTTCACCTTATCCTTGCCCTTTCTCTCAGGGATTATCTGAACGTCTTCGAAAAAGTTGAGATTGCGAAGCCTTTCGTACGTTTGCTTCAGGCTTGTAGTATTGTATATGTCGCCCTCGTCGAAAGGAAGTTCTCGACGGATGACCTTGTCGCGCGTTTTTACGTTCCCCGTGATGTTTATCCTGTTTATGAAAATCTGGTCGCCCTCGCTGATGTCGAACGTAACATCCACCAGTCGCTTTGAAACATCAGGCTTTATAATCGGAGAAACTGATGCGAACGCGTAACCTTTAGAGCCGTACATGTCGGTAATGGCGACTACATCGTCCTTGAGCTGGTCGCGGTTCATTATTTCTCCCGGCTTGCCCTTGACCTTGCTCATAAGCTTCTTGGCGCTGAATATCTTGTTCCCGGCGACTTCTATCCTGCCGTAGCGGAACTGCTTGCCCTCGTGGATAGGTATGGTTATGTAAAGACCTTTCCTGTCGGCAGAGAGTTTCACTACCGGCTCGCCTACGCTTACCTGTATATAGCCGTGGTTGTAGTAAAGACCCTTTATCCTCTCTATGTCCTGTGAAAGCTCAAGCACCTTGTATCTGCCTGTTTTCATTATCCAGGACCATATCGGGAAATATGTCTTGGTCTCCATGACCTTTCTTATCTGGCTGTAGCTTATTTTTTTGTTGCCGACAATCGTGATTTTCTTTATCCGGACCTTTGAGCCTTCTTTTATCTGATATATTACGCGCACTTCGTTTTTCGTCTTTTTGATTATCGGAAGCACCTGCGCGTTATAGTATCCCTCGTCCTGGTAATAAAGCCTCAGCTTTTCGGCGTTATCTTCCACCAGGGACGGGTTATATACCGAATATGCGGAAAGATTCACCTTCTCTCTCAGCTTGGTGCTCTTGATTTCCTTATTGCCTTCGAAATTGAACGAAGCAAGTATCGGCCTCTCGACTACCGTAAACGTGAGTTTCAATCCTCCCTGGTAGCCTCCGGCGTCAACCTTTACATCGCTGAAATACCCCATGCGGTAGATGTTAATTACATCCTGACGGACCCTTGAAGGGATAAATTTATCCCCCACCTTCTCTATCATCTTGGAACGGATAGTGCCGGTCTCTATCTTCTTGTTGCCGGCTATCTGTATATCCGTTATCTTAGCCTCTTCGTCGGATGCGAAAACCGAAACGGAAATGGCTAAATATAAAAGAGAAATGGTGAATATCAGAAATTTTCTGCTGCGGGGAAAAAACAAAAAATTGCCTCCTTGATGCGTATCCTCCAAAGTGCCATAATATAGCACTACGGCCCGATGCTGTAAACAAAAAAATTCTTAGAAAAACTCCATAATTACCCTGTTTGACGCAAGGACTCCCTTCATCGTCAGGCGTACGCCGTCCGGGCCTGCGGATACGTATCCGGCATCCGCCATTTTTGCCGCCGCAGGGCCGTATTTATCCATGAAATCCGTCCCGAAACCGGCCCGGAAATCCTCGAAAGAGAACCCCCGGCGTTTCCTTAAGCCAAGCATTATGAATTCCCGCTCGCGTTCCATGTCCGTCAATGTCTCCGCCGCCTCGCCCGGGTCTTCTCCCTTTTCAAGCCTTACGATATACTCTTTGACGTCGCAAACATTCCGGGAGGCCCTGGCCACTGCGCGGGAGTGCGCGCCTGCTCCTAAGCCTATGAAATCGCCAGCCGACCAGTAGTTCAGGTTATGAACGCACTCATGGCCGGGGCGGGCGAAGTTGGAAATCTCGTAACGCTCGTATCCGGCCTCCTCAAGGCGGTTAACTGCCACGAGATACATCTCCACCTGCATCTCCTCCGGCGGAAGGGTCATAAGTCCAGCCTTATTCATTGTATAAAATTCCGTGCCTTCTTCTATCGAAAGGTCGTACAGGGAGATATGTTGCGGAGAGAGTCTTATCGCCTCGTCGAGTGATTTTTCCCATTGCCTGAGTCCCTGCCCCGGAAGCGAGTGGATTAGATCCAGGCCGACGTCGGCTATTCCGGCTTCACGAAGCGCATCCACGGCCCGCGTTATCTCACCGGGGCCGTGAATCCTGCCAAGAGCGGCAAGCTCTTCCGGATTGAACGACTGCGCGCCCAAGCTTACCCGGTTGACGCCGAGAGCCTTAAGAGCCGCAAAATCGATTCCGCCAAACGTCCCTGGGTTCGCCTCGACAGTTATTTCAGTCCCTGCCGCAGGATTAAAATGCTCTTTTACGCCCTCAAGAACAATCCGCAGGCTTTCCATAGGCAGGACGGTCGGGGTGCCGCCGCCGATGTAGACGCTTGAAGGCTCGATTTCGCCGCGCAGATTCATTTCCTTCAGGAGGGCGGAAACATATTTCCAGGCGAGTTCTCTGTTATATGGAATGGAATTAAAGGAGCAGTAACGGCACTTATGGACGCAGAATGGGATGTGAAAATAAAGCCCGGCCTTCATCAATCTATTTTCATGGTCATGGCAGTCTCGTTGCATTTGTCGGGATATTTAATACATTTGTTGCGGCACTCAGTCCAGACTTTCTGAGGGAGGTCGTTCCTGTTCGCCGTTTTAAAACCCATCTTCTCAAAAAATTCCTTTACGTAGGTCAGGACGAACACCTCGTCCACTCCCATCCGGGACGCTTCTTTTATGCAGGCGCTTACAAGTTTTTTTCCTATGCCCTTCCCGGCGTGTTCCGGCGCCACCGCTACAGACCGGAGCTCTCCGAGACCTTCCCAGCCTATGTGCAGGGCGGCGACTCCTATAATCTTTCCGTCTTCCTCAAAAACGCTGAAATCGCGTATGGAATCGTAGAGCTCGCCCAGCGCACGAGGGAGCATCTCGCCTTTTTCGGCGTAGCGGTTCACGAGGTCTTTTATGTCTTTTACATCCAGGACCTTTGCCTTGCGTATCATCAGCCGACCTGTGAAAATCCTTTTTCGAGCGCGGAGAGGTTCGCGTCAAGGAGGTGTCTGTTCCTGGAGGGCAGTGATTCCTGGAGCGCCCTGGTTATCTGTCCGATTGAGGCCGCGCCGGAAACCTTGAGATATGCGCCGAGCATTACCATGTTCACGACACGGGGGTTGCCGATTTCACCGGCGATTTCGTTCGCGGGGACTTTATACACCTTTCTGCCCGGTTTTTTAATCTCTTCTTTTACAAGCGAGGAATTCAGAATTATAAACCCGCCGCGCCCGACATGGCCGGAAAACTTGACCGCGGAGGCCTCGTTCATGGCTATAAGCGCGCCGGGGTTATCCACCACCGGGGAACCTATCTCTTCGTCGGAAATTATAACCGTGCAGTTGGCCGTGCCGCCGCGCATCTCCGCGCCGTAGGACGGGAACCACGTGACGAACTTCCCGCCAAGCATCCCGGCCCATGCCAGAAGCTTCCCGGCAAGCAATACGCCCTGTCCGCCGAATCCGGATATAATAACATCGTTTCTCACAGATTTTTCCCGCCGTCCTTGAAGATTTTTACAGGAAAGACCTCCTGCATCGGCCCGGCAACCCACTCCATCGCCTTGAGCGGCTCCATTCCCCAGTTCGTCGGACATAACGAAAGGACTTCGACAAATGTAAAACCTTTGCCGGCAAGCTGATATTCAAAGGCCTTTTTAATCGCGTTTTTTGTCCGCACGACGTTCTTCTTGCAGTCTAGCGCAGTCCGCTCCACGTAATAAGGAGCTTCGAGCGCCGAAATCAATTCCGCAGCCCTCAGTGGGTATCCGTCCTGGGCGGGCTTCCTGCCGCCCGGAGTGGTGGTGGTCTTCTGGCCTATGAGCGTCGTGGGGGCCATCTGGCCGCCGGTCATGCCGTATGTCGCGTTATTGACGAATATAACCGTAAAATTCTCGCCCCGGTTGGCGGCATGGATTATCTCGGCAGTCCCGATTGCCGCAAGGTCGCCGTCTCCCTGGTAGCTGAACACCAGCCTGTCCGGGAGCGCCCTCTTCATGCCGGTGCATGCAGCGGGCGGGCGTCCGTGCGCCACTTCGAGCATGTCGAAATTAAAATAATCGTATGCAAAGACCGCGCATCCCACGGGAGCTATGCCGATGGTCTTGCCGCGCACGCCCAGGTCGTCTATCGCCTGTGCAATCATCCTGTGCAGTGTGCCGTGGCTGCATCCGGGGCAAAACCTAAACGGCGCAGGCTTCAGGGACTTTGGCCTTCCGGAAAGCTTATTCAATGATACCTCTGGAACCGGTGCTGACGAGGGGGACGTATTTCTGATACAGCTTTATAAAGTCCCTGGCTCTGCCATAATTTTTCTTGACAAACCGTCGGACGCTCTGTTAATTTAAGGCTTCGTGCCGAGGTAGCTCAGTTGGTAGAGCAGAGGCCTGAAAAGCCTCGTGTCCGCAGTTCGATTCTGCGCCTCGGCACCATTTTTTCGCCTATCTCTTCACCTCCGTATAAACCCCTTCGGAGGCCTCCTTCTCCGCCTTCATCTTCTCCCACACAATATCCGCAATTCCGCAGTATTCCTCGGAATACTTATCCAGGTCTTTTGCAAGGTCCGTCAGTATTTTTTCCGCGCCTTCGTGTGTGGCCTTCGCGCCGGATGCCAGCACGGCTTCCCTTATGAACTCCGGCTTGTCGATCATCATGCAGGGCGTCAGCATGTTCTTGTTAGTCTTCTGCCGCTCGCGTATGGTCTTGAAAAAAGGCGACATCAGGGCGTCCTTTATTTTGGTTTTCCTGATGTTGTCCACGGCAAAGTGACAAAACACGCACGGCTCTATATCCCCGTGGGCGTTTATGTGCAGATATTTCCTGCCGCCGGCGAGGCATCCTCCCACGACATGGCCGTCGTTCCAGAAGTCGGCAAGAAGAATAGGCTTCGTCTTACGTATGCGCCAGACCGTCTCGCGGAGCGCGCTTCTCTGGCTCGGCGTGGGCATAAGCTCGATGTTCGGATCCCTGCCTATGGGTATATACGAGAAGAACCAGCCTACTGTGCAACCCTTCTCGATCATCAGGTCGTAATACCGGTCGGAAGTGATGGTCTCGAAGTTTTTTCTCGTGGCGGTGCAGGAGAAGCCGAACAACACTCCCGCTTCTTTTAAGAGGTCCATGGCGTGCATGACCCTCTGGAAATGGCCTTTACCGCGCCTTAAGTCCGTCTCATCCTCGAATCCTTCGACGCTTATGCAGGGCAAGACATTGCCAAGCTCCGCAACCTCCTTCACCTTCTTCTCATCGAGAAGCCCACCGTGCGTGAATACCAGAAACGCGACATCGTCATGTTTTTCGAAAATTTTAAGCAGATCCTGCCGGAAGAAGGGTTCTCCACCGGAGACGACGCAGAAGAATACTCCCATCTCCTTCATCTGGTTTATAACGCCGTCGATCTCTTCAAAAGAAAGCTCGTCCGTCCTCTTGTAGCTCCCGGCATAGCACCCGAAACAGTTGAGATTGCAGCGCATCGAGGGCGATATGACGTAAAGGCCGGGGGGATAGAAACCGCCGCCTTCATCCTGGAAAGCCTTACGCCTGTTAGTGCCGACAAGCATCTGCCCCACTATGAACGTCTTTACCAACCTCTTGCGGACATTCGGGTGAGTCTCCTTCAATATCTTTTTTGCAACCTGCAGGCTGGGGTGGCCATCCATGAACATCTGGCGTATGGAGCGGATTGCCCTGACGTAATGATCCTTTTTTGCGAACTTTTCGGCAAGGTATGTAAACCGTATAAGGTTTTCGTCGGAGCTGTTCCCGATAATCCCCAATAGCGCGTCAGCCGCCTGGGTAATAGTATAATTTCGCAGTTGTTCAAAATAACTCATTAATTGAATTACCCTCCGATACTTAAGTAGTAGCGTAATTTTTACAGAATGGAGGGTGCTAAGTCAAGGATTAATCCCAAAAATAATAAAAATTAAACCATTGTTCAGGATGTTGGCGGACATATTTCTCAAATATTATGGCTATTTTGCTTATATTCGCCCTCAAATCGGCTTCTATGTCTCCGGTATCCGTCATTTCTATTGGATGCTCAGCTACGGGGTGGTATTTGCCGTCCCTGCCCATAATTGTAAACGCCGGTATCAGAGGCGCACCGGTTTTCATCGCAAGCAAGGCAGGGCCTTTCGGGAACATGGCCGGTTTCCCGAAAAAATCCACCCGGATACCGGATTTATTCAGCTCCCTGTCCCCCTGTATTGCCACAAGTTCGTTCCTTTTAAGCGCGTTATATGCGCCGATGGCGAACCCAGCCGGGTTATCAGGAGATATTATCTTTATTCCCCTTATCTCCTTGTTTTTATCCAGTATGCGGTTCTGCTCATCAGAGTCGTACAGATACTGCACGACGTTCACCTTAAACCCAAGGTATTTAAGAAGTATTCCGCCAAGTTCCCAATGGCCTATATGCGCGGTGAGAATTATCGCCCCTTTTCCGGCCTCGATTGCCTTTTTTATGTTTTCTACGCCGAGAAATTCAGGGACGCGCGCCGCAATCTCCGCATCGCTCATGCGCTCGAAGCGGAAGAGGTCGAGCAGGAACCTTCCATGCCTGCGCCAGAGTTTGCGCACTACCCTGCGTTTCTCTGTATGGGAAAAATCCGGGCCAAGGACGTGGTCGAGGTTTTTTATCTGCTCCGGGACGATATTTTCAGATTTATAATAGAAGAGCCAGTCGGCTATCCTGTCGCCGATGAAATTGGCAAGTGGTGCGGGAATATATTTTGCCCCCCAGGAAATCCACCAGTAGATGGAATGCCTGTCCAGCCGGTAGGAATGCGTCCCTTTAACCATCCAGGAGCCCGAGCCTTTTCAAGGCTTCTCTCATAGGCCCCTGAAACGGGCGTGGAGTCTCGGACAGAAAAGCGTCCCTTACGTCCTCGGATACTACCTTTCCGGAACCCCGGGACGCGGTAATTTGCGCTTTTTTCCCGACCGCCTTGCGCGCGATTGGTCTTAAAAGCGCCGGAACCTCCAGGAGCACCTTCTCGAAAACCTCCCGGGCAAAGGCGTCCCAGGATACATTTTCCGGCTTTGACACCGGACGCATCTCCTGAATAATGCCCTTCGCGGGATAGCAGACCCAGTCCGGATGCGTTCTGAAATAATCCTCGGCGACGGAATAAAGATTATCTCCAAGCCTGTCGGATACATAAAACTGCGGGAACATAAGCGGATCGCCAGGGCTGATAAGCCCTTCCTTTACGGCGAGGCGGGCAAGCGGCGTACCGGGGTATATCCGGACTCCGGCGACGGCGAATACCTTGTCAGGCTGGACATCCTCCAGGGCGTCGAAGGTTTCCTTCAGCGTGTCGATATCCTCGCCCGGGCCGCCGAGGATGAGGAAAACGAGGCAAATCAGTCCCGCTTTTTTGGCTGCAATTATCGACTCTACGGCCTCTTTTTTACTGAAATTCTTACCGAGTTTTAAAAGCGCCCTGTCCGAGAGCGAATCTGCGCCTATCTCCACGCTCTCGCACCCTGCGCGCTTCATCTTCTCGAGGAGCTCAGGGTCGAGTCCGACAGGGCTCGCAAGACAGCCGAAAGAAGGTTTTATGCCGAGGCTGATTATTTCGTCGCATATTGCGGATGCGTGTTCCGGCGGGTTATTGAAGATATTATCCACAAAATAAAAAGGGGCCGACAGTCCCCTGTCCAGCGCGTCGGCCATCTCCCGCGCGACTTCCGCCGGGGGCCTAAGGCGCATTTTTGTCCCTTCCAGGCCGGGATACGTGCAATAGACGCAGGAGAACGAGCACCCGCGCTTGGACTGTATGCCAAGCATGTCGTATTTCTCCGCCGGGAAGAGATCCCACGCAGGCATAAAGAACGAATCTGCGGCAAGCGGGCTTGGCGGGTTCTGGATGTAAGCGCCGCCTTCAAACCTGCAAAGACCGGGGACGGAAGAAATAGGGGTTCTGCCCTGAAGAGCGTCCGCGAGCATCGGCACGGATACTTCTCCCTCTCCGGCCATGCCATAATCCGCGCCGAGAAATTCAAGCGCAGCCTTAGGCATGATGGAATAACCCGGCCCTCCGATAATAACCGGGGCGCTCGTCTCCCGTTTTATCAGGGCTATGGTTTCTTTATAATCCGGCAGGAGGAAACGGCTTGAAGACTCTATGTTCCGTACCGAGACGGCTACGAGTTCAGGCGAGACTGATGCAATTTTGTTCTTGAGCAGGACATCCGGGGCTTCAGCGAAAAGGAGGTCGAGAGCGTTTACGTCGTGCCCCGCCCGGCGAAGCGCCGTGGCAACAAGCGCAAGGCCGAGCGGGGCCGCCGTAAACGGTTCGGTCTCGCGGTTTACGGATACCAGCAAAACCTTCACTATACCTTATCCTCCGTAATGGCTACCTGCTAAGCTTCTGAACGAATTCGACTATCTTGTCGCCAGTTGCCTCGACCCTGTTTTCCACCATCTGCCACTTATCGCCGTTCTGGAGTCCTGAAGTGCTCTCGTGCTGGAACGTGGCAAGGACCTTGCCGGTCTTGGCATCGACGAGCTTGCCTTTCACGGTGATTCCCGCCTGGCCGGCGCCAAACCCCCAGAATACCCTGCTGAACGCGCTCCCCATGTTAACCTGCGTGAACTCGCCCTCGATGATCATATCGGCTTTGTCTGCGTTCTTGCCGTCCGGATCAATTATAAAGGCGGTGACATTGCCTCCGTTAAGCTCGTTTTTAATAGTCCGGGCGAGCAGTTTCTGCCAGTCCTTGAAGTAGTTTTTGAGCTGCCTCTTCTCATCACTGTCCACGTTATTGTATTCTATGTTATCCGTAGTGAACATCTTGATGCCGATGCTCTTGTACTTTGCGAGGCTCTCATCCGTCATCACGTCCTCTTTGTCGAGGACTCCCGGGGCCTTCATCCCAGCCAAGGCATTAATGGGTGTCAAAAGCGCCACTACCGCCATTATCAAAAGCATTTTTTTCATTGCGTATCCTCTCAGTTAATCGGTTAATAAATAAAAACTCTGATAAAATCGTTGCCTCCTTTCTATTTTTTTTAATTTCAGCCATTCTTTATTATAAGTCTCGCCGCCGCCCTGCCGGAGAGAATGGACGAAGCCGTGCATCCTCCCACCGGCAGAACCGTCGAGCCGACGCAATAAAGTCCGGGCACAGGAGTAGCCGTGGACATTTTTTCGTAATGCACGCTTTCGGCAACCGGCGATACCGAGCTTGTAAAACCGAAATTCGCCGCATAATCGGCGGGAGTGTAAAGTATGCTGTCAACGACGTTCTCGCTAAAACCCGGTATCAGGTAATCCATTCTGCCCATTATTCTACCGGCCTCCGCCTCGATCGCTTCTCTCGAAACGGCGCCTTTTGGAACAAGGAATTTTATCGTCCCTGCCAAGTGTTCGCCCGGCGTGCCGTATGCGGCATCCGGGACGGAGATTACGAACATATTGTCTTCCGGGAACGAACCGTCCCTGATTACTCTGAACATCCCGGCGACGCTGGCCGGGAACATGCCATAAATATGCACACCGGGGGTTATTTTAGCATTTTTATTAAATACAGTAAATACGCTCGCCATACTGAATCCTTCCTTGTAGTAGCCAAGCGTACTCAGGAATTCCGGCGGGAAATCCTTCCTTTCCACAAGAGAAAATACAGTATTAATTATCCCAGTCCCGCTTATGATATTCCCGGCCTCCATCTCTCTGCCTTCAAGCAGTATTCCCCGCGCTCTGCCGTCCCTTATGATTATTCTATCCGGCTGCGCATTATATACTATTCCCCCGCCGTTTTCGCGTATAACAGATGCCAGAAGCTCCGGCAGTCTGCCGGAACCGGCCCTCGGTATGAACGGCCTATCGTATCCGTACGTCCTGCCGAAGACGAGGTTGAACCAGTGAGAAGGCATGTTCTCAGGATTGTTGCCTGAAAAAAACGCCCCGACGTTCAATATTTCTCTGAGGCTTACGTTATCCGTAATCCTGTTTACGAGCTCAGCGTAGCCGGAGATTTTCCTGTAGCGGTTTAACATTATCTGTCCGCCCATCCTAAGCCCTAGCTTTCCGATCTCTCCGGCGCTCATGCCCATGCCCCGGAAGTCCCGTAAGGTATGAAGGCCGGGCGGGATGGTCATGGATGAATTCCCGTGCTTCGCAATTACCCTGAACCGGACTGGATCAAGCTCTTTCTTCTTACCGAGTTCAGCATATATATTCAGGATCTTTTTACCGAAATAGTCCGCGCCGATGTCGAAGCGATGGCCCATAAGCTCCACGCTACGGCACCGCCCGCCCGGCTCGGACATTTTCTCCAGCACCAGCACTTTTTTACCGGCCCGTGAAAGATAAGCCCCCGCGGAAAGCCCTCCCAAGCCGGCGCCGATTATTATCGCATCATATTTCATTTTTTATTCTCTCGACTACCTGTTTTGCCGTATACACGCACGACTCGATGCACGGCAGCCGGTAGAAATCTCCGACGATATATGCTCCCGGCACCTCTGTCTCCACTCCCCTTGTCGTACTTGCCGGGGGGATAAGCGTTATAGCAGGCGACCAGCCGACCCTCGGCAATTCTTTATATTTGCCGAAGACCGCTTCGATATCCGCATCGGGCCTGTAGAGAAACATCCCGGCGAGGGCTCTGCCGTCCGGTAAATATTTCATCTCTCCGCCATGCACACCGTGGGAATTATTGAATTTAGAGAACAAAAGCACGTCATACTTCCTGTATTGCGGACAGCGCGCCTCGAATATGACGCCGCGCGTCTTGGTGCACTTCATGTCAAAATTGATTTCCGGCATTATTTTACCGAGGCTCTCCTGCCCCGTGGCGAATACAACATAATCCGCGGTTTCTTTAAAGGACTCCCCGTCCGGCCCAATGATATTCACATCAAACCCAGACGGGGTTTTCCTGGCGCTCTCGATCCTGAACCCCGTCTTTACAACACCCGGCATACGCCGGGCAAGTTCCGCGCTCACATCCGCCATGCCCTTGCGCGGAACGCGGATTGGAGTATCGCCGTATGCGAGAAGAAATAAGCCGTGGTCGGCGGCGATGTGCGGCGGATCGATATATCCGAAACTTGAGAACGGCTGGACGATGTAATCGAGCATCTTCCTGGAGTATCCCATGTCCCGGACGCAGAACTCCTCAAGGGATACGGAATGCAGTTCCTGTAGCTTTGGGTCCCAGCTTTCAAGGCGGAAATCGAGGTCTTTTATAAATTTTTTAAGCCGCCTCCACTGCAAATATTCAGAAAATGAAAACAGCCCGCTCCTGAACATCGACCATGAATCAAGACCAGTGATTTTATCGCCTACCTGCAACGCAAACTTTTTCAGCCTGATAGGTTCATGTGATACGCCGAGCTCGGAAATCAGTTCCGTAAAGCCATGATTCAGCTCCGGCGCGAACATCATTGCGCCCTTGTTTATGTACACTCCTTCATACTCAAGCGTCGCAAAACGTCCTCCCGCCTCCGGCCTTTTCTCATATACTACCGGCTGATAACCCTCCTTCCTGAGGTAATAGGCGGTGGACAGGCCCGCGATACCGGCGCCCAAAATTAAGATCCTTTTATTCAATTGCATAAGAGCAGCGTCTCAAGGTTGCCGTACATTATTTTCTCTTTTGCGGCATTATCGATTGAAAGAGCTTTAACAGCGTCTATGGATGCCCGTATCTCTCTGTTAGCAGGAAAATCGCTGCCCCAGAGCACTCTTTCCGCGCCGAAGACATTAATGGCAAGGTCGAGCATCCTCTCGTCCGCCGCGCCGGAAGTGTCAATATAAATTTTTTTCAAAACCTCTTTGGGCCCTTCGCCCATGTCCTTCACAATTCCGCGGCCCAGGAGCATTTTGTATGTCCTGTCGTATCTCCCGGCGAGAAACGGCATGACACCTGCAAAGCTTGCGAAGACCAGTTTCAGACGCGGTAATTTATTAAGCAGCCCGCAGTCGATAATCCTTGCAAGGCAGAGCGAGGTATCAAACGCATATTGAAATACAGGCGTGATAAGCGGATGGCGAAACTTTTCAAAACCGAAGGGCGTAAGCGTCGTCGGATGGAAAAATATCGGTTTGCCTAAGGCTTCGGCTTTTTCGAAAAACTCGAGAAACCTCGCATCGTCCGGATAAACTCCGCCGCCGTTTGTCGGCATTGTAAAACCGGACGCGCCCTGGGAAATGGCCTCTTCGCCCAGGGCAATCATCTTCCCTGAATCCGCCAAAGGAACAGCCGCAAGCCATGACAGGCGCCCGCCTGAATTTTCCGCCATATACTTTACGCCCAGATTATAAACCGATGCTGCGGCAATTTCCGTCAGTTCTGACCGTACGTGGAAATCGGTCGTGGGATAAGAAATCAGCGCGCGTGATACGCCCGCCTCGTCCATTGCCCTGAGATGACCGTTCACGCCACCCCAGGAGTCGTTATAGAACGATGCGTTTTTAATTACGTCTTCCGGCAGCAGATGAAAGTGCGCGTCGAACATTATCAGTATCTCAAAACTTCTTTTATCGTCTGATACATCTCGGAGTTCCACACGTCGTATACCTGTTCGCCGACCGCGCGGGCCATTGCGAGCGCCGGTTTATTTTCCTCGTAAGACGGCATCGGCTTATCCAGAAGCGACTTGAAGCCCGGATGCTCCATCGCAAACCGCTTGCCTACCATGCAGAGATTTTTCATCTCCGCCTCCATAAGCGCAATCCCGGCGCAGGCTACGGACGTAGCAGTCATGGCTTTGAGGTAATGGAAGAGGTAGTAGAGCGCGCCTTCCATGCCGATGGCCGCGCCGACGGCGATATTGCCCACGGGCGCACCCTTGAACGGGTTTTTCGGATAAGCCGTAATAGTCGTGCCCCATACCTCGGAGCGTTCCTGCTCGTGCAGCGGGCGCGTCCTGTGCAAAAGGTTCATTACAATCGCCGGCTGCTGGTATGCATATACCGGCGATGAAAAGATAAACGCATCGGACTCCGACATTTTGTCGAAGATAAATTTCCCGTCGTCGTCCTTGTCTTCGAGCAAGGGGCAACTGAGGCCGCAAAGACAGCGATTGCACGCAAGACACGGCTTCACGTTGTAATTTATCAGCCGGATTACCTCCGACTCCGCGCCTTTTTCCTCTGCGGCTTCGAGCGCCTTGCGCAGGAAATAATCGCTCGCGGATTTCTGTTTTCCTCTTTTGTGAGTCCCGCAAATACCGAGAATTTTCATTTTCCCTCGATTATTTTTTTTATCCTCTGCATGTTTTTTTTCGAGTGCTCGTTTATCCTCTGCTCAGCCGTCTTGTCGTCAACAGGCGCTTTCTCGTCCATGGAGAAATCCTGCTCCCAAGTCATCTCCACGCCGCCGCCCTTTTCGACATATGTCCAGAGGAGGTCCATGTATTTAAACGGGAACATCGGCGCCTCGCGCTTCGCCGTGCATTTATGCCCGGCTTTGTCGAGGATACGGCTGGAGCGCCAGGACTTCCCCTCCTTGTTCGTGAGTTGAAAGGTTATCCTGTTCCCTTCGCGCGAAATAATCTTCGCATCGGAATATTCGTCGAAAAGCTCCGGCCAGCGTTCGATGTCGTTTGTAATATCGAATACCTTCTCGTACGGCGCGTTTATGAATATGGAATTTTTCGTGTGTGCCATTCTTCAGTCCTCTATTATCGCCACGGCGCGCGCCCACGCCGCGCCAGCGTTTTTTATATTAACCGGGAAACAGGCGAACCTGAAACCATGCGGTGGCAGAGCGCCGAGGTTTGCAAGCCGCTCGATATGGCAATATTCTTTTTTGCGGCCCAGCAGATGCACCGGCCATAATTTGGAACCGTCGCCGGAAGACTGATAATCGGCCACCATTGACATGAATGGCCTGTCAAGCCCCGGCGCGTCCGTTCCGATAGTCCTGATACCCAGACCGAACAGATATTCCGCCGCCTCGACGCTCAAACCGGCAAACTTCAGGAAATATTCCTTGCTCCCGAAATACCTGTCCGCGCCTGTCCTGAAAAGCGCAATGTCGCGAGGACGCGGACTATATTTTATCTCTTCCAGCCCCCGCCGGACATCTTCCGGAGTTATTTCTCCGCCCGGCGGTATGGCTGTCGCGTCCATTATAAAACCGTTCCCATAACACCATTCGAGCGGCACGTCGGATATCCTCTTCGCTGGCGATCCTTCGGACTCCGGGCCGAAATGCCAGGGCGCGTCCATGTGGGTGCCGCAGTGAACGGATGCCTCCACCATCTCATGCGAAAGGAACATCCCGTCAGGGAATGTGCCCGCGCCTATTTTCCGATCGCCTGGAAATTTTTCTCCGACCTTCCCCGCGCCTTCCGCATGGCCTATGCGGGTTATCCGCACCGGGAAAGGCTCCGGCGCGGAATCGTCTATAGGAATACTCAGGTCTATTATTTTCAAGACCTTGCCGCCGCGTTAGAGAAATATTTTATTATCTCGCGGACTGTGCTTCCGCCGTTTATAGCTCCGTCAGGAATCTTGACAGAAAACTCTTTTTCCAGCGCCACAAGCAGTTCGACCATCTCCGTCGAATCAATTCCGAGACCGGCCTTTAATTCGGCTTCCGGGCGCAGCTCGCTTTTGTCTATGCCAATTTCCCCGAATACCCGCTCTATTTTCTCTTCTACCGGCATCGTTGCACCTTTTTTAAGACTTGCCTATCAGAAGGCAGGCGTTTATCCCACCGCGTCCGATTGAGTTTATAATTATATTTCTTTCAGTCAATTTCTCCTGTCCGCCGCGCCTGAAAAAATCGAACTCCGGGTTATCGACGCAGAGCATCGGCGTTTCCATCCGGCTCAATGCCATGCACGCGAAGACGGTATCTATTGCGCCGGACGCGCCGAGTGAGTTTCCCGTCTGCGGCTTGGGAGAATAAAACGGCAATTTATTAACTTCACTTCCAAATATTCCTGAAAGCGCCCGGCCCTCCGATAAATCGGCATATCTTCCCGCGTTCGACGACGGGACAACCATGCCAATTCCGGATGCGGCGATATTTGCCTCCCGTATGGCCAGGGTCATGGCGCGGGCGATGCCCTCGCCGGACTCGTCGGGGATTATCGGGTGCATTCCGTCGCTCGTATGCCCGAATCCCTTTATTTCGGCATATATCCTCGCCCCTCTCGCAACTGCCCTGCCCATCTCCTCGACAACAAGCGTCGCCGCGCCTTCCCCGATTATGTAGCCGTCGCGGCTTTTGCAGAACGGCCTGTAATTTCCCGTGCGGCTTAGTTCGCCAGAAGTATTGCAACACAGAAGCGCATATGGCGATACCGGGGCCTCCGTGCCGCCCGCGAGCATAACGTCCGCTCTGCCCATCTTGACCGCCCGCGCGGCATATGCTATGGCGAGATGAGAACTGGCGATGTCGGAGATTATGGTCTTGGAGAATCCTTTCAGTCCGTAGAAAATTGATACCTGTCCCTGCGGAGCTGCCGGGAACCATGCGGTCGCCTGGTACGGGCTTACCTCCCTAAGGCCGCGCGTCCAGAGGTCTCTAAGCTCTTCCTCGGCGAAAGACCAGCCCCCGAGGGCATTGCCGAAAGCGATGCCGATGCGGTTTTTATCTTCCGTGTCAAGGTTTATACCGCTATCCTTTAATGCGGCGTCGGAAGCCGACAGCGCCATATGTGAAAACCTGTCGAGCTTCTTTATTAGCCTCTTCGAGAAAACTTCTTCGCCTCCGACATCGGATACCAGACCGGCATGACGCGAAGGATAGCGCGAGGCGTCGAACCGGTCTATTTCGCCGATAAAGTTCTTGCCGGATAATAAACCGTCGAAAAATTCCTCCGGAGTATTTCCGGCGGGGCTTACAACGCCTATGCCGGTTATGACCGCGCGCCTCATGCCCGCCTCAATATCATTGACGAATGAATACCGGAAAACCCGCTGCTCGTCTTTATAAGCACGTTCACCTTTTTGTCTCTCGCCTCGTTAGGGACATAGTCGAGGTCGCATTCAGGGTCCCGCTCACGGTAATTGGCGGTAGGCGGTATTACTCCGCGCTCCATGACCATTGCCGACAGCGCGAGTTCGATGGAATTTGCCGCAGATAGCGGGTGTCCTATCATGGATTTTATCGAGCTGACCGGCACCCGGTATGCCACGTCTCCAAGGGCGGATTTTATCGCGTTCGTCTCGAATACGTCGTTCTGTTCCGTAGAGCTTCCGTGCGAATTTATATAGTCGATGTCCGAGGCGTCAACCCGCGCCTCTTCCATGGCGAGCCTTATGGAGCGGGCAAGGGCGTCTCCGTCTTTCGGCAGATCGGTCATATGATATGCGTTGGATGTCGAACCGAAGCCCGCTATTTCGGCATATATCCTGGCCCCGCGACGGACGGCATGGCCGTATTCCTCCAGGACGAGTATCCCAGCGCCCTCCGAGATGACAAAACCGTTCCTCGTCCTGTCGAAAGGACGCGAGGCCGCCTCCGGCTCGTCGTTATGTTTGGAGAGCGCCTTTATGACGTCGAAGGCAGCAAGGGCTATCGGCGTAATCGGGGCCTCGGACGCGCCGGTTATCATGACATCGCATAAACCGAGCTGGATATTTTCGCAGGCGAACGCAACGGAGTCCGTACCCGCCGTGCAGCCGGTGGAGATGACGCACGACCCGCCCTTCAGCCCGTAGCGCGCGGCGATGAAGTTGGCGGGAGAGTTGAATATGGACGCGTCGTAAAGAAACGGCGAAGCGAGGGCCGGGTCTATCGGCTCGTGTCCGTTGCGTGTCACGCGCAGGAACTCCTCTTCCATCCATTTCGTGCCGCATATGGCATTCGCAAGCGCCACGCCGCACCGCTCCCGGTCGGTCTTCGCAAATTCCAGCCCGGAGTCTTCCAGCGCAAGCTTCGCCCCGGCCAGGGCGAATTGCAGATACCTGTCCATTCCCAAGGCGTCTTCATGCGATATGCCGAAAATCGCGGGATTAAAGCCCTTCACCTCCGCCGCGACCTTCGACAGAAATTCGGACGTATCGAACGCCGTTATTAGTCCTGTCTGTCTGCGCGCGTTTATCATGGAGTCCCAGAAGGCGTCCTTGCCGATACCTCCCGGCGCGACGACTCCGAGGCCGGTTATGACAACCCTGCGGACGGTTGACCGTCTTCGGAGATTCAAGCCTCGACTCTCCTGACCTTGAACCGCACGTATCCGCCGTCAGGACACGTAACGGTGTTGATGGAGTTCGGGTCTTCCATAAACGGATATTTCGCGCCGAAATTCAGCGCGAAGAGCACCGGGAAGAGCGTGTGGTATGCCGCCCCGCAGAAACCTTCCGGAGTTCTGAGCCCGAGAACCTCCACCTTCTGCCCCTGCTCGTATTTATAAAAACACGGACCGGACACCTCTTCGACGGATATGATCATCTTCTTGGGATTTGCCATTATAACTTCCTCACTTTGAATGTAAGTTTTCCGCCGTCGGGGCACGTCGTCCGGACACAGCCTTCGCTGTCCTTGAACGGGAACTCCGCGCCGAACGTCCAGGCGTAAAGCACGGGGAACAGCGAATGATACGCGCCGTAACAGAAGCCGTCCGGCGGTGTCACGAAGTCTTTTACCTCGAACGTGTCTCCCTCCTTCAACCCTTTGAAGCATTCCTTGCCGACTTTATCCACGGTCAGGATAAACCCCGGGAATTCCATCATGACCCGAACCTCCTTAGCATTTCATCAACCGACAGATACTTATTCGTTTTCTCTATCTCATTCACAAGTTCGACGGCCTTGCCGTTAAGCCTTGCCTCGCGCCCTATCCTGCCTGCCTCCCTGACAACCTCGCCGTTTAAATAATCCACCTCGGAATCCCTCCCGCGCATTACGCTCTGAAGGACTGAACCTGGGAGCGGCAGGTGGGAAAGCCCGCGCATTATGTTTCCGTAAATCTTCGGGCCAATCTCCTTCGGCGCATAAAGGAGCGATTTCAGTTTCTCGAGCGGCAGGTCCGGGAGGTCGGACATCTCCATGCCTCCGGCCTCGAAAATATCCCATGCCTCGCGCATGAGCGACAGGCCCAGAGAGCAGACTTCTTCTTCGGAGAACGTCTCCTGGAGGTCTTTGCCGAGGATGCATGCGACGGCGTTATTGAGGTTCAGTATCAGCTTCGCCCTGTGCATGGCCTGTATGTTTTCCGCCACATGCACCTCGAATGCGGCGGACAGCATCCCCCTGACCTTCTCGACAATACCGCCGCCGTCCTGCCCGAAAGCCTTGCCGATGACAAGACCGCCGGGGAAGTTATATGTAACGCGGCCAGGCTCTTTATAAGTAGCGCCGAACATGACGACGGAAGATACAACCCGCTCCTCGCCGAGGATACTTCCGGCGATCTCGTCGGCCATCATGCCGTTCTGCATCGTCAGCACGGGGAAATTCCCCATGTCTTTAATCTGCAGGCAAGCTGACTCCATGTCCTGTGTCTTGACGGCAATCAGCGCCAGGTCGGGAATGAATTCCAGTGATCTTGCGGCGTAGATTACATAATTTCTCTTGCCCGCTATGCCGTCTATAGAGAGGTTTTTATGATTTATCGCCCTGACCTGGCGCGGGTCGCGGCTGACAAGCGTAACCGCATGGCCCTTTTCATGGAGCAATGCGCCCGCCACGCATCCTATGGCCCCCGCGCCGATTACCGCAATCTTCATAAAATACCCCTGAACCACGAGAGACGCAGAGAACGGGGTTGCTTTTCTATGTGTCTCTGCGCCTCTGTGGTTGATAAGTTTTCCCTTGGCTTCCCAGTCTCGATGTCCCAGCCGTGACAGGTATAATATTCGTCGAGCATCCCGTCGTATGACGCCCTGTCGAGCTTCATATTCCTGGATTCCTCGTCCAGCCCGTCCTGCCATGCAAGCGGCTCGAAATACCTCGCCGGCGGATAGTCGTCTTTCCTCCCAACGCCTTCGCGGCAGATGAACCTGCGCTCCACGTCCGTAATCGCGTTCCCGGCCTCGAACACCTCTTCCGGGGTCATGCGAATGCCGCTTGCCATTTTTATAAGGTCGCTGAAAACCCCGGAACCGAATACGCCGGGTTCCGGCAGCGTATGGAACGCAAGGAGCTTGCAAAGGCCGAGGGCGTCGAAAAGCGCGAGATAGCATTCCCACCACCATACCACGCGCCCCTTGCCGCCGTATTTCAGAGGGTCCGACTCAACAGGCCCGCCATAGATGCCTTCCAGAAAATTTTTATCGAACTCGAAAGCCTCCCACGGGCACCGGCTCCGAAGGTGGTCGGCGCCCCTGGTGGCTGTCGAAACTCCGAGGGCGAACGCCTTGATGAAACGCAGGTCTACCGGGTCGGACTGCGGGAGGTTCTTTACCCATATCAGGCGGCTTTTTGAGGCTTCTCCGAGTCTTGCCGACGCATCCTTCGCGCCGTCGGCAAGTAAGTCTCCGAGTCCCCTTCGGAATGCGATGTCCTCCAGAAGCCCGGCTACCGTCTCCGGGTCGTTCCAGTCGAGCCTTATCCCGCCGGTCTCGGCGTCCCCTATGATGCCTTCCATGTACAATTCTATCGCCCAGGCGATAATGTTTCCCGCGGAGCTTGCGTCTATCCCAAGGCGGTTAAGCCTGTCGTTCAGCATCAACACCGCCTCGGCTGAATTTATTCCCAGGACAGGCCCCATGTGCCCCATGATGCCGTATTCCGGGCCTTCACCGGAAACTCCGGCATGTTTCCCTTTATCTATCCTGTAAGAATGCCTGCACGAAACGGCGCAGTTCCTGCACCCCCGCTTGCCGGAATAATATCTGGTTTCCAGCGTTTCCGGGGAGAGGTCGCCCGGCTCTTTCATTTTTGTGGAGAGCCCGTTGTACGCCCGCCCCATCTCGATATTCGTGTTTATTACGTTATAGAG
>DAHWTK010000059.1 GCA_027328825.1 Nitrospirota bacterium | reverse complement strand
ATTCACGTAAAACAGAACCGTCCCGGCGGTTTTATATTCCGGAAGGGCGAAAAAGGCATCGGCTATGGAAGCGCTTTTGCTCCGCCTGTCATCCGGCGGGATAGCGTCTCGTCTTGCCAGTATTTCCCGCCGAAGCCCAGCCTTAAGGTCGCCTTCGTTCATGCCGCCTGCGCCCGCTTCGCAAGCTTTTCCTTTATCGCTCTGACCTCCGCCACAAGTCGCGGACAGTTTCCGTATACGTCCCGACCATTCAGGTCCGCGTCGATTACGTCCGGGTCGTAGCTCATGAACCCGACGACTTCCATACCCGGCAGGTTTTCGGAGATAAACTCCCTGTCCGCTTCCGTCCTGACCTTGTTCCCTACGACATATACCTGCCGCACGCCTAAGTCGTCCGCGAGGGACTTCACCTGCCTCGCCGTCTGGACACTCCTGCCGCCCGGCTCGACGACTACTATGAATGCGTCCACGGAACCGGACGTGCCGCGCGTAAGGTGCTCTATACCCGCCTCCATGTCGAGAATGACGACGTCGTCCCGCTTCAGTATAAGATGTCGGACGAGGCTTTTAAGAAGCGCGTTTTCCGGGCAGTAGCAACCCGCGCCGCCGGTCTTGTATTTCCCCATCACAAGAAGCTTTATCCCGTTATGGGAATATGAGAACCTCTCCGGAATGTCATCAACCTTCGGGTTCAGCTTGAATACGGAACCGGGCGCGCCGGGTTTTGCCCCGGTGCGCTCCTCTATCAGGTCACCCATCTCGGCGATGGGCCGTATCTTTTCAATCTCCTCCCCGGCAATGCCCAGGGACTGCGCAAGGTTCGCGTCAGGGTCCGCATCCACGGCGAGCACGTGGCTTCCGTCTTCGGAAAACGCCCTGGCGAGCGCGCTGGAAAGCGTGGTCTTGCCCACCCCGCCCTTGCCTGTAACCGCTATCTTCATTCAGTTCTCCCCGCTGAAAACCAAAGGAAACCCGGCCCGAATAATATTAAAATTTTATGGCATAATCAGATTTATTTATTATCTTTTTAAGTTATTTATTCCAAACGGGAAATTCATTATATTATACAAAAATCAGTAATAAATGCAATTTAATTAGGATTAATTTTTAATAAATACGAAAGTCTTAGTAAAGCTTGACAATTAAGCTTTGATTGGCGTTTCAGGCATGTTAAAGCGGAACGACCGGGAGCATCGGCGGAAAACACAACCGGGAGGCCCTTCCGTCTCAAGGGTATTGCTGCTTCGATGAAATTGTCAAAGGCTGTCTTAGGACATTAAAGCGCCGTTATGCCCGAGTCTGCGCGAAATGTCCTGAGCCGCGGTCTTCAGGAGGGGCAAAAGCTCCGCCTCCATTCTCTTTCTTGTCATGCGGCAGCCCGGCCCGGATATGCAGATACCCGCCACTACCCTGCCGGTGTAGTCCATTACCGGGACGCTTACGCACATGACCTCGTCTTCATATTCCTCTATATCGAGCGCATAACCTTTTCGGGCCACTTCTTTCAGATGCTCAAGAAGCTCTTCCCTGTCGATTATGGTGTTCGGCGTAAATTTCTCAAGTTTCGGTCTCGCAAATATTCTGTCGAGCTCCTCCTGGCTCAGGTAAGCAAGCTGGACTTTACCGACCGCCGTGCAGTATGCCGGGAGAAGATGCCCGACCCTGTTCGCCACCCTTACGGACTGGCTCGTCTCGGCAATATCGAGATACACCACCCTGTCGCACTGAAGCACGGCCAGGTACGCAGACTCGTTGCATTTCCTGACCAGATCTTCGATTACCGGCCTGGCCTGCTTTAGAAGCCCCGTCTGGGACAGAAAGCACTGGCCCATCTCGAAGGTGCGTATGCCCAGTCGGTAGTTCCCGGTCAGCTTGTTCTGCTCGATGTATCCGCGCGTCTCCAGCGTCGCCAGGAGCCGGAAGACGTTGTTTTTGTGCAGGTTAAGCCTTTCGGCAAGCTCGGTAACCCCAAGGTCGTCGGCGGATGCGCCCCTGAATGCCTCCAATATATCGAGAGCGTGGATAACGGACTGTATTGTATAGTCATGTTTATCCCGTTTGACCTTGCCGTTTGACATCTAAAATCCACCTACCGGGAAAATTTGCCTGGCACTATGCTGATGAGAATTTGGCGTCATTTTAAAACAAGGTTTTATTTTTGTCAATATCTTTTTATCCCGCCCCTCCGGCGCCTTTTGCCCTCATCCTCAGAAACTCCAGCGCCTTTTTCATGTCCTCTGGCGCTTCCTTCTCGAACTGCATGTATTTTCCGGTCGATGGATGCGTAATGCCTAAGAGGGCCGCATGGAGCATCTGGCGGGAAATGTGCATTCCAAGCAGCTTTGCCGCGCCGGAGCCGCCATATACCCTGTCCCCCGCGAGCGGGTGCCCTATGTGCGCCATATGCACCCTGACCTGGTGCGTCCTGCCTGTGGCGAGCCTGAGCCTCACTCGCGCCGCCCCTGCGAAATTTTCGATTACCTTGTAGTGCGTCATGGCGTTCTTCCCGCGAAACGTCACAGGCGACATCTTCTTTCTGTCGGTCACGTGCCGCCCTATCGCCACGGCCACTGTGCCCTCGGCGTCTTTGAACGTCCCGATTGCTATGGCCTCGTATTCGCGTATGTTCGTATGCGCCTTGAACTGTCGGGCGAGGTTATGGTGAGCCTGGTCGTTTCTCGCAACCACCATCACGCCGGAGGTGTCCTTGTCGAGCCGGTGGACTATCCCCGGCCTGAACCTGCCCCCCACGGAAGAAAGACTGCCGTATCTGAAGAGCAGCGCGTTTACAAGCGTCCCGGAGAAATTCCCCGCCGCGGGATGCACGACCATCCCCGCCGGTTTGTTCACGACGACCAAATCATCGTCTTCATACAGCACGTCTATCGGTATGTCCTCCGGGAGGGCCTGCGTCTCTTCCGGCTCCGGCACGGTAACGTCGATAATGTCTCCAGGCCGGAGCCTGTAATTGGCCTTCCTTGCCTTTCCGGAAACCATTACCAGGCCGTCGTCTATCAGTTTTTGGGCATGGCTTCTGGTAAGACCAAGGGCTGAGCCGGCCAGAAAAACGTCGAGCCTTATGCCGGTTACAGCCGGGGTCAGGGAGACGGGTTTCCCTTGCATCAGGAGAGTATCTTGTTCTTGAGGATAAGGATTTCGAGAGACATGGAGGCCTTCGCCATGAGGGACGCAAAAAAATCGATATCGACTCCGGCACTTGAGCCGGGGCCGTTGTCCGCATAAAGAACGGCCACGACCTTGCCCCTTATGACGAGCGGGCACGCAATCGCCTCCAGCGGGCCGGCAGACCGGCCCGCGCCGCCCAAAGCGTTCAGCAGTATCCCGTTCTGGGGCAGGGGGGCGACAGGCCCCTTGTAGAACGATTTCTTCTCGACAACGTCTTTGAATATGCCAGGGAGGGAGATGGCCATGCCGAGTTTGGAAATATCCGCCGCGCCTCCGGCAAGCGCGCACTGCCAGCCGGCCAGTATCCCGTCCTTCACCTTGAAAAGGGCCGCGCGCGATAATTTCTCAAGCGACGCCGCGACTATGGCCGACGCGACGCTCTCCCTGTCCGCAGGCATTGCGAGCAGTTCATACGGCGAGGTATGCCCTGAAGTATGTACGGTATGAGACGCGTCCGGCTGGGTTGGCTCAAACGCAGGCTCCGGGATATTATAAACCGGCTCTTCTTCCGGCTCAGGCTCCAGAACCTCCTGCGCCTTCGGCGCTTCCGGGACAGGGGCGGGGGGCGGATCCTGGGCCTTGACAGGTTTCGGGATGTATGTCATATCCTGGGACCTGGGCTTTGCGCCGCTCCACGCCTCCTCTTCGTTAAGGACGGATATGTATCTCAAGTCCCGCCTTATTCCGTAGTATTTCTCAAGGGCGTAAAAAATCCTTATCTCAGAGGCGATGTATTCCCTTATCTCCATCCCGAATACAAAGCGAAGCTCGTCCACGACGGCGAAATCGTTCGGGTCTTTCATTGCGAGGTGAAGCCTTGAGCGCTCCTTCTTCAACGGGAAGATGGTATATTTCTGCGCCTGTTCCGCCGTTACGGAGTCGATTGCGTCCTGCATGACTTTTTCGAACTGCGCGGGGCCCGCATACGGCACGTTCAGCACCCTGCCGAGAAACTTCGCGAGGTTCTCCTCGGATATGACCCCCATTTCGACGAGGTTCGTGCCCAGCCTGCCGCCAAAAATAATCTGGCGCTCAAGCGCCCTCGCCAGGGCGTCGTTCGTGATAAGCCCCTCTTTTACCATCGCCTCGCCGAGTTTCACTTTTTCCGTCCCGCGGGATAGTGTTTGGCCATTACCTTGTACAGCTCGCCCGGAGTAGGGACGCCGCCGCCCGGCCTGCCGTAAAACTCCACCGGCCTTTTCCCGTTCACGGCAAGGCGCACGTCCTCCACCATCTGCCCGAGGTTCATCTCGACAGTCAGAAATTTCTTCGCGTGCAGGGCGGCTTCCCGATATGTCTTTTCCGGGAACGGGAATAGCGTCACCGGCCTTATAAGCCCCACCTTCTTGCCGGCGTTTCTCATTTTTCTTATTGCGGACTTCGCTATCCTCGCGGCGGTGCCGTACGCGGTAACGACAAGTTCAGCGTCGTCGAGCATGAATTCCTCCGCCTTTGCCTCCCTGTCCTTCATGCGCTGATATTTCCCGTGCAGGACGTAGTTCATCCTCTCAAGCTCGCCTTCGCCCATGAAGAGCGATTTCACGACGTTCGGCTCCCGGCCTTCACAGCCGGTAAGCGCCCAGGGCTTGTCTATCTTTTTAAGCTTCGGCGCCTTGAGCTTTACCGGCTCCATCATCTGCCCCAGGACGCCGTCCGCAAGTATCATCACAGGGTTTCTGTATTCGTCAGCCTTCTCGAAGGCCCTTATCGCAAGGTCGTAGGCCTCCTGCACGCTGGAGGGCGCGTAGACGAGCAGGTGGTAATCCCCGTGCCCGCCGCCCTTTACGGCCTGGAAGTAATCCGCCTGAGACGCCGAGATATTGCCAAGCCCCGGGCCGCCTCTCTGGACGTTGACAATCACCGCCGGGAGCTGCGCGCCCGCAAGGAAGGATATGCCTTCCTGCTTCAGGCTTATGCCGGGCGAGGAAGACGAGGTCATGGCCCTCGCCCCGCAGGCGGAGGCCCCGAAGACCATGTTTATGGCCGCCAGCTCGCTCTCGGATTGCAGGAACACTCCGCCCACCTCCTGCATCCTCCTCGACATATACTCCGGTATCTCGTTCTGCGGCGTTATCGGATAGCCGAAAAAGAACCGGCATCCCGCCTGTATGGAGCCTTCCGCAAGGGCCTCGTTGCCCTTCAGAAGGACTGTCTTCGCGCTCATGGATAATCTGCCTCCCAGAAATCGAATTGCACGCTAACCGTCCCGGTCTTGAGCGGCTGCGGCCCGCTTGTCTGCGTCCCGGTGCCGGAAAATCCGGACTGGCCCGTCTGACTGCCCTGGCTAGTCTGTCCAAACTGGTCCATCTGGCCGGTCTGGTCCGTCTGGAGCGACTGGCTTGCCGGCTGGTTTGTCTGCCACGCCTGTGTCGACTGGCTTGCGGACGTGTCGTCAACGCTGTAGACATCGTACTCGAAACTGCCCGGATAGCTCCTTGCGTCCATATAGGAATTGGCCGGGACGACCGTCGAGGGGATTTCGCAGGGGCTTTTGAAAACGAACCGCACAGGGGAGTTTGAATTGTTCCTGAGTTTACCGAGATATTCCTTCTGCTGCGCCATCTGCTGCTGCGCCTGGATCTTCTCCTCTATGGCCTCCTGCCTCTTGTCCTCCGCCTCCGCCTCAGCCGCGCGCTTTGCCCGCTCGGCCTCTATTTTCTTCTGCTGCTTCTCGTAAACGTCTATCGATTTTATCTCGTCCGCAGCGGCCTGGGCAAAGCCGGTCCCCGGATATTTCTTTATTATCTTGTTAAAGGAGTCCTTAGTATAAGCCTTGAACGCCGCATAGTAATCCGGGCTTATCTCCTTAAGCTTTTTCTCCGGCATCTCCCTGAGGAGCGGGGCGACAAACCGGCTCCTTGGAAAGCGCGTGAGGAAATCTTTGTAGGCATCGCCCGAACCGGTCTTCATCGCGCGGTCGAGCGCGACAATCTCCGGCGTAAGGAGCCAGCGCGCCTGCATCCCGACGGATATTTTATCCAGTTCGTAAAGCGGCATCTTCACGCTCCAGAACATGTCGGAATATATCTCGGACGAGGTAATCCTCGCCGTCTCCTGCCCGGATGCGTTAACTATCAGAAACGTCATGCCCGGCAAAACGTCGTCCTTTTTGCCGATGTCCACGGATACCACCCCAGCCTTCCTGTCAACCGCCGTGACGTTTCCTATCGGAAAACCCATGACCGTCTGTCTTGCGCCCATAAGGGACAGAGCCGCTAAAGACAGAAGCAAAAAACCAAACCGCTTCATAAACTCCCCCTTGATCCCCCCCTTACCTTAAGAAGGGGAAAAGGTTACACCACCTCTATCGCCCCGTCCGGGCATATGAGCGAACACATCCCGCAGCCGGTGCATTCTTCCTGCCTTACGGCCAGGACCGCATAAAACCCGAAGCCGTTATACTCCTCACCCTGCTTTAAAAGACCCTTCGGGCACATGGCCGTACACAAAAGACAGCCCTTGCAAAGCTCCCTGTCCACTATCGCTTCAGACAACACCGCCTCCCCTTCTCACAAGCTCCGCCGCATGGGCCGAAGCCGCCCTCGACTCGTCGTCTCCGAGCATCCTGGCCACTTCCCTCACGCGCTCGTCTTTCCCGAGCCTGCGTATGGATACCTTCGTGCTTTTCCCGTCCGTATTCTTCTCCACGACGAAATGCTCCGCGGCCTGGGACGCAATCTGCGGCAGATGCGTTATTGCCAGCACCTGCCGGTTCACAGCCGCTTCCCTGAGCTTCCTGCCGACGGCGACAGCGGTCTTTCCGCCTATCCCTGAGTCCACCTCGTCGAATATCAGCGTGGGGACGTTATCCGCGCTTGAGAGTATTACCTTGAGCGCGAGCATCACGCGGGAGAGTTCACCTCCGGAGGCAATCTTCGCAAGTGGTTTCACGCCCTCGCCGGGATTTGCCGAGAACAGAAATTCCGCCTTCTCCATCCCGTATAAAGACGGCCTCTCCTGCGGATAGAACTCCACCCTGAACTGCGCCCTCTCCATGCCAAGCTCTGCAAGCTCGGAGCGCATTCGCTCCCCGAATTTCCCCGCCCCGGCCCTTCGCTTCTCCGAGAGCTCCCGCCCAAGTTCCATCAGGCCGGATTCGCACTCCGATACCCGCGCCTTCAGGCCGCCAAAGTCTTCCTCGCTACCGCTTATCGCCTGTAATTCCTCCTCAAGCCTCTCCCGGTAAGCCAGGACACCCTCGATCGTCTCGCTGCCGGCAGGTTGGCCGCCGTATTTTTTCTTAAGCCTGGATATGACATCGAGCCGCTCCTCTACCACGGAAAGCCTCTCCGGGTCGGCTTCGAGCGTCCGCTCGAAATCCCTCACAGCCGAGCACGCCTCCGCAAGGGACACCTCCGCGCCCTCTACCAGCTTCAATGCCTCTTCTAAAGAACCCGCAAGGCCGTGCATCTCCCGGAGCGCCTTCTTCGTCTCGCCCACCGCCGCAAGAGCCGGCGTCTCGGAATCTTTCAGCCGCGAAAGAACCTCCTCCGAAAGCGCCCGGAGCCTGTCGGCGTGCATAAGCCTCGCGCGCTCGGAGTTAAGCTCGTCCTCCTCGGAGGCCGAAAGCGCCGCCTTGTCGATTTCGTCTCTCTGAAATAGGAGTATGTCGAGCCGCTGCTCACGCTCGCGCCTTCCGGCTTCGAAGCCGGACAGCCTGCTCTTCAGCTCTGCGAGTTCCCGGAACCTCGCGGCGTATTCCGAATAAAGCGCGGACGCCTCGCAGAACTCGTCTATGAGTCCAAGCTGCCTGTCCGCCTTCAGGAGCGACTGGTGGTCGTGCTGCCCGTGTATGTCGGCTAAGCGCTCCCCGATTTCCTGAAGCGTGGAGATGCTTGCGAGCGAGCCGTTCACGTATGCGCGGCCCCTGGGTGATATTATCCTCCTGATGGCCAGTTCATTACCCGTGGGCAGACCTTTCTCCTCCAGGAGCGCCCCGACATCCGGGACTGAGGAAATGTCGAATATTCCCTCGACGGCGGACTCTTCGTCCCCGCCGCCGTTCCCGCTCCGGTCGCCGGTCGGCCCGACGCGGCTCAAGCCGCCTCCGAGGAGCGCGCCCACGGCGTCGGCAAGGATGGACTTCCCGGCGCCCGTCTCGCCCGTGAGGCATGTAAGCCCGCCCGCAAGGGAGATTTCCAGCCTGTCGATTATCGCAAAATTCCTGACCGAGAGGACTTTCAGCATCTCACTTCATCTCGTACCAAGACATCTTCGTCGTGAAATCCCAGCCCGAAGCGCACGCGCCGCACGCCCCTATCTGTATGGCCGGCGCATAGAGGGTGTTATTGATGTAAATGTCCGTAACCTCGCCGGGGGTAATGGTAACGTCCGCGGAATAGGTCTTCCATGTGGGCGTCGGGTTCCAGGAGGATTCCTCCTTGTACGGCATACGCACGGCGACTTTATAGTCTCCCGCCGGGAAGTTCCGGCAGAACCTCGACGCCAGGTAAATGCCCTGGAAATGCCTCATGGAGATTGTCTGGCTGCCGAAGGCTATATCGCTGTTCGGGAGCTGGCTCCACCATATCCGCACGCCTCCGTAAAGGCGGATCAGCTTCACCTTGACCTTCACCGTCTTTCCCTTCTCTATCTCGACCCTCTGCCTGTATCTCTGGTATCCGGAGAGTTCCAGCCTTATCCGGTGCATTCCGACCTTGAGGTCCTTTACCGAGAGCGGTGTAACGCCAGACTTGTCGCCGTCCACATAAAGTGTGGCGCCGCCGGGTTCGGTCCTCACCTCGAGCGCTCCGGGCACGGGCGGGAGAACCCCCGCCAGGGCCGCGATTATTCTGTCGGAGAGCTTGTCCACGCTGTCGAACATGGTATCTTCCGTGGACTGGGCCTTGTCTATGAACTTTATCGTGCCGGTCTTCACGTCATATACCCGGACGTCTATCCTGAACCGCCCGCCGAAAATCACGTAATCCCCCGTCACGGCATATTCTGCCCCAAGCTTCTCCGCGACCCTCAGCGAGTCTTCCACGGAGGGCGCGCCGCCTGTAAGGGGCAGACGGTAAATCGCCTCGGACACCTTCTGCGGGTCGATAATATCCATGTTCTTCATCTTTGCGAGATTAGTGAAGAACATGACCGAAAGGCCGGAAGACAGGCCGTTGTCCTTCGGCTGGCCGTTGTTCTCGAAAGGAAAGACCGCGAGCTTCGGATTCTGACAGAAACCGGCGGAAGGAATGGCCAGGATAAGAAGCAGAACTGATAAAAAGAATATTTTCCTCATTACCGCGTATTTTACTTCAAGGACACCGGCTTGGCAAGGGGAATGTAGGGGACGAGGCAGGGGCGGGAACCCGGCGACTTCGTAAAGACAATGGCCCCGTTCAAAAACGTCCGGGGGTGACGGGAAAGAAAAAGCCTGTCATTCCGCTTTTCATAACGCCCCCTGTGTCCCCCTCTTATCTTAAGAGGGGGATGAAGATACCCACCCGTAATTCCAGCACCGCAATATACTTAGTCATTCCCGCGAAGGCGGGAATCCAGGAAGTTGCCCGCCATTCCCGCCCCGGCTCCGGC
>DAHWTK010000058.1 GCA_027328825.1 Nitrospirota bacterium | reverse complement strand
GCCACGCCCGGAGCTATACCGCCGGATTGACGAGCGCGTTGAAAAGATGATAAAAAACGGGCTGTTGGATGAGGTGAAGACCCTTATGGAAAACGGACGTAGGCCCGAAATGCCGTCCATGCAAGCCCTTGGATATAAACAGCTTCTGGCCCATCTGGACGGAGATCTGAATTTACAGACGGCAATTGAACTTATAAAACGCGACACGAGGCGCTACGCCAAGAGGCAATATACCTGGTTCAATGCGCAGAAAAACATTGCATGGATTGACGTATCTCAACAAAATTTTGCCTCTTCGGTTGGATTGGTAAAGAAAGCGCTTGATATTTCCGGCAATTTCCGATAGCTTTATAAGGTTCAAACGGCAGTCAGGGTATCAACATACGGGAAAAGGGAGAGCTATGTCGAGGTCCCAGATAAACCTGCAGGACGCATTTCTAAATCATGTTCGCAAAGAGAAAGTCCCGGTAGTTGTGAATATCACCGGGGGAGGCAGGATCGAGGGCCTTGTGAAAGGCTTCGATAACTTCGTGATTTTATTGAAGCACGACGGCCAGCACCTGATTTACAAGCACGCCATTAATTCGATAGTGCCGGAGCGTGCTGTCGAATTGGCAAATCCCGGAAATCATTCAGAAACTGAGCCGAGAGAGGCGAGGGAAATCCCGTCCCCGGAGACACAGGCGACGGCGCCGGAGGATCCCGGGGAGCCTTGGGTGGAAGGCTGATGCCAGGGGAGAGCGGCAGGAGAAATCCGCTCCCAACTGTTGATATAATAATAGAAATCCGTTCAGGAATTGTGCTGATAGAGAGGACAAACGTCCCGCACGGCTGGGCGATTCCGGGCGGTTTTATAGATTACGGAGAGAGCGCGGAGGCCGCCGCCGTCCGGGAGGCCAGGGAGGAAACCGGCCTAACTGTCGAATTAATAAGGCAATTTCACACTTATTCAGACCCGGGCAGAGACTCACGCTTCCATACTATTTCAACTGTTTTCATCGCCAGGGCGACTGGTGTTCCGAAGTCCGGCGACGATGCGAAAGACGTTGGAATATTTGGTAAAAATAACCTTCCATCGCCAATCTGTTTCGACCACGACGCGATATTGCAAGACTATTTTTCCGGGCGGTATTAACCACTTTCCCCGCACCCCGTTTTCTGCGCAAAAATGCCTGTTTCAGGGCCTCTTTCGCGCCATTCCCGATACCGGCTTTTTTGTTGCGCCCGGCATAACCCGAAATCCCTTTACAAACCGTTTCCGGTATCTTATAATTCTTTAGTTCTATTGGTATTTTCATAACGCC
Source organism: Nitrospirota bacterium (assembly GCA_027328825.1). GTDB lineage: Bacteria > Nitrospirota > JACRHJ01 > JACRHJ01 > JACRHJ01 > JAKAHE01. Next base: position 8,696 of record DAHWTK010000058.1, on the reverse strand, counting down.
CCCCTCGTTCCCCCTCTTATCTTAAGAGGGGGAAGAATGCGCAACGAAGGAGTCATATGTCCGAAGCGGAGATAGGAGTCATAGGCGGAAGCGGCCTCTACGACATGGAGGACCTTAAATACGTTACGTCTGTCCAGATGGACACCCCATTCGGGGCGCCGTCGGACGAGCTTGTCCTGGGGACGCTGGAGGGCAGGAGGCTTGCGTTCCTCCCGAGGCATGGCCGTGGGCACAGGTTTACGCCGTCCGAGATAAACTACCGCGCAAATATCTACGCCATGAAGAAACTGGGCGTCGAGCGCATAATATCCGTTTCCGCCGTCGGGAGCATGAAAGAGGAAATCCGGCCCGGAGAAATCGTTGTCCCGGACCAGTTCTACGACCAGACGAAGAACCGCGTCAGCACGTTCTTCGGCGGAGGGGTCGTAGCGCATGTAGGGTTTGCCGACCCCGTCTGCCCGGAGCTTTCATGCGCGCTTTACGACGCCGGGGTAAAGGCCGGGGCAAAGATGCACAAAGGCGGGACCTATATCTGCATGGAAGGCCCGCAGTTCTCGACAAGGGGCGAGTCGAGGATATACCGCGGCTGGGGAGTGGACGTAATCGGCATGACGAACGTAACCGAGGCGAAGCTTGCACGAGAGGCCGAGATATGCTACGCGACGCTCGCGCTCGCCACGGACTACGATTGCTGGCACGAGACCGAGGAGGACGTGACAATCGAGGCCGTAATCGCAATACTCAAGAAGAATGTGGAGACGGCCAAGAAAATTATCCAGATAGCCGTGGAGTCTCTGTCGGTCTCGCGTTCGTGCGGGTGCGGCGATTCTCTTAAATACGCCATTATGACCCCGCCGGATCTTATACCGGAAGAGACCAGGAAGAAGCTGGACGCAATCATCGGGAAATACGTCGGGCAGGAAGTCTAATCCTACATTCGGGGCGAATTCTGGAGCGGATTTAAAAGCGCCTGATAAATCGGGCAGCTACATGTTTAACATCTGAAACTGTGCTGATTTTGCAGCTGCCCCATTACATGGGGCGAATTTTGACAGGGGGATAAGTTTTGAGCCTATTGGTTGTGGGTTCCATTGCGTTCGACAGCGTGAAAACACCTTTCGGGACGGCGGACGAAGTCCTGGGAGGCTCTGCGACATATTTCTCCACGGCGGCAAGCTACTTCACGGACGTGAAACTCGTCGCAGTCGTCGGTGACGATTTCCCGGAAAAGCACGTAAGTTTCCTTAAGAGCAGAAATATCGACGTCTCCGGCCTCCAGAAATCCAGCGGCAGGACGTTCCGGTGGAAGGGCGAATACGGCTATGACTTGAACGAGGCGAAAACCCTCGATACGCAGCTGAACGTCTTCGAGAGCTTCAGGCCGAATATCCCGGACGCATACCGCGCCTCCGACGTCGTGTTCCTTGCCAATATCGACCCCGTGCTCCAGAGGGAAGTCCTGCACCAGATAGACAGGCCGAAGCTCGTAGCCTGCGACACCATGAACTTCTGGATAGGCGGGAAAAAAGACGAGCTTATAAAGACCCTTGCCGAGGTGGACATCCTGCTTATAAACGAGGCGGAGGCGAGGGAGCTCGCCGGAGAGCCGAACCTCGTCAAGGCCGCGCGGGCCGTGCAGGCGATGGGGCCGAAGACCCTTATTGTGAAGCGGGGCGAGTACGGCTCGGTAATGTTCAATTCAGGCGGGATATTCTCCGCCCCGGCATATCCGCTCGAGGCCGTGTTCGACCCGACCGGCGCCGGGGACAGCTTCGCCGGCGGTTTTATGGGATTCCTGGATAACGTGCAGAATTTCGACGAGGCCTCGCTTCGGCAGGCGATAATCTTCGGCAGCGTCATGGCGTCGTTCAATGTCGAGGACTTCAGTTTAAACGGGATGAAGAGCCTCGACTATAAAGAGATAGAAGGGCGTTACAGGGAGTTTCGGAAGATTACATTCTTCGATGACATAGCTTAACCGGATCAGATAGGATAACATGCCTACAATCGGTGAAGATCTCAGGGCGGCGAGGGAGCGTAAGGGGCTTTCCCTTACGGAAATAGCCGAAAAGACGAGGATCAGCCATACCTTCCTGAAGGCGTTGGAGGATGACGACTATTCGGTTATACCGGGCGACGTCTTCGTCGTCGGTTTCCTGAGGACATATTCCAAGGAACTCGGCCTGAGCGTCAAGGAAATTCTGGCGCGCTACAGGGAGCTTAAACTGCCGCCGCGCGAGGCGCCTGTGCCGGACGACAAGGAAGTCCAGCACCGCCCGAAGCCTTCGCTCATAAGCATATCCCACGGGAAACACCAGGCGGAAAGGTCGGCAAAAAAAAGAAGCCCGATATATCTTTTAATTATAGCCCTGCTTTTCATACTCGCCGCTATCACAGGGATAACCCTGCTTTTCTCCCGTGGGCCGATTAAGGCGCCCACCCCGAAGCTTCCCGCGCTGCCCGCGCTCAAAGCCCCGGCTCCGGCACCCGTGGCGAAAAAACCTCCCGCCCAGGCAATGAAGGCCGTAACATCCTTCAGGAACCGAACATCCACCCCCCGTCCAGCCCCAAAATCCGCCCAGGCAGCCGGCCCTCTCGTCCTTAAGCTTTTCGCCGTCGAAGACAGCTATTATTCCTACAGGGCCGACAATACGAGCGGGATGAGCGGTATCCTCAAAAAAGGAACGACAAGGGTGATAAGGGCGAACAGGCAGATAGTCCTGACGCTCGGAAATGCGGGCGGAGTCCGCGCCGAATTCAACGGCAGGAAAATGGGGCCGTTCGGCAAAGAAACCGAGGTTGTCAGGGGTATTGTGTTCTCCAGGACAAAACAGGGCGCATCGCCCTGAAAACCCTCCCGCCAGGGAAAATACACGCCCTTTTCTTTGACGGCTACACGCCTCTCTGATATAAATTTAATATGTATGAAAATATCCTTATCCCGGTAGACGGGAGCGAAGTATCCGATAATGCGGCCAGACAGGGTTTCGAGCTTGCGTCAAGGCTCGGATCGAAAGTTACGCTTTTTTACGCTGTTGACATTTCCATCCTTACCGCTCCAGGCGCGGAATCGGCAATGGCGAACGTGAACGTTATGCGCGCGAGCCTTAAGGAGCAGGCGGACAGCCTTATGGCTTCCATGAAGGAAACTGCGGCGGCAAGTGGCATAGAGCCGGAAACGCTCGTAGCCGAGGGGAACGTGTCTGACGAGATCGTGCGGGCAGCCAACGAGAAGGGGGCTGACCTTATTGTCATGGGCACGCACGGCAGAAGGGGATTTAACCGCCTGCTTATTGGCAGTGTGGCCGAATCCGTGAGCAGGAAAGCTCACTGCCCTGTCTTGTTAATAAGACCGGCTTGAGGTATATTTAAAATAAAGGGGGAATTTAAAATGGTTCCTGTGGCGATTTTAATAATAGCCATTGCTTTTGCCGTGGCGGTCCTTGCTCTGATTCCGGCCATAATCCAGCTGAGAAGCACCCTGAAATCAGTCGAGTCCACTCTAAACGACCTGAACAGCTCCGTAAAGGCTTTGATAAACGTGGAAGTGATGCCACTGGTCGGCTCTGTAAGGAATACTATCGAGGAAGTGAACGGAATAGTCGCAACGGCAAAGACAGGTATTGAAAAAATCGATGGGACGGTAGGTGCGGTAACCGGTACGGTAAATGGCATAAATGCCATTATAGACGAGAAGATACGCGGTTCGTTAATCGATGCGGCGGCGTACCTCACAGGCGTTAAGGTCGGGGTGCGGACATTGGTAGAAAACCTCAGGTCATGGAAAAAGAAGGAGGTGGCTTAAATGTACGAAGAAAAGAACTTTTCCACCGGATCTCTGATTCTTTCGTTTATTGTCGGCGGCCTTGTCGGCGCTGGCGTGGCGCTTCTTACGGCCCCTCAGTCCGGGCGCGAGACCAGGGAAAAGATAAGCGAGTTTGCCGGAGACGCCAAGGACAAGATCTGGAACATGGGCCAGAACGCGAAGCTTAAGATAGCCGATACCTTAAGCCGCGGACGGGAATACGTAGAAGAGAAAAAACCGGCCATCCAGGGCGCGGTAGAGGCCGGGAAAAAGGCAATGGAAGAGGAGAAGGCGCGACTGCACAGCCATGTGTAAGAATTGACAGGGCGTCGTCTCGAAAGCCGAGATTGCATTGGGTCGCAGTTTGTGAGTCTTGACGTAAGCCTGGGGGCTTGAAAAAGCCCCCTTTTTGCCGTATTACATGCCATGGCGGATAATAATAGAACATCGCTAACTACTCTTAATATCGGGGGAATGACCTGTGCGTCCTGTTCGGCGGCGGTGGAGCGCGCGCTGAAGAAGCGGCCAGGGGTAATATCCGCGAATGTAAACCTCGCCTCCGAGACGGCGCGGGTGGAGTATGCGCCGGAAGCGATTTCCGAGTCCGAGCTTAAGGAAACGGTAATAAAGACGGGATACCAGGTCCTCGAAAAGGAAGAGGCCGCCCCGGAGGTAAAAGAGGCGCGGGAGGAAGACGAACTCCGGGAGCTCAAGACAAAGGTAATTTTCGGCATAATCGCAAGTTCCCTGATTATGGCATCCTCGTTTCACGGCGTATCCTTGCCGGTTTCTCACCAGACACTGGATATAATCCTCTTCTTGCTCGCTACGCCCGTGCAGTTCTGGGCTGGCTGGAGATTCTACAAAGGCGCCTGGGGGACGCTCTCCCACGGCGGCGCAAACATGGACGTCCTTATCGCCACCGGAACCTCCACGGCCTATTTCTACAGCGCAGTCATTACCTTCCTGCCAAGCGTCTTCGCGGGGCTTGGAAACGCCGTCTATTACGACACATCCGCGATGATCATAACCCTCATCCTGCTTGGAAAGTTCCTTGAGGCGCGCTCCCGTGGAAGGGCGTCCGAGGCCGTCAAGAGGCTTATGAAGCTCTCCCCCAGGACGGCGAGGGTAGTGCGGGACGGGCATGAGGCGGAAATACCCGCAGAAGACGTGATACCCGGCGACGAAGTAATCGTCCGTCCAGGCGAAAAGGTTCCGGTCGATGGCGCCATAGTCTCAGGGTTCTCGTCCCTGGACGAGTCCATGCTGACAGGCGAAAGCCTGCCCGTTGAGAAGGGCGATGGAGACAGGGTATTCGGCGGGACCTTAAACTTAACCGGAAGCTTTAGATTTGTAGCTGAAAATGTCGGAAAAGACACGGTTTTATCTGGAATAATAAAACTTGTGGAAGATGCCCAGGGCGCGAAGGCGCCGATACAGAGGCTTGCGGACAAAGTGGCGGCATATTTCGTCCCTTCGGTTATCCTCGTCGCATTCATAGCCTTCGGGGCATGGCTCGCTGCCGGGGCGGGGTTTACGTTTGCCCTGCTTGCCTTTATCGCCGTACTGATTATCGCATGTCCCTGCGCTATGGGGCTTGCCACACCCACGGCGATAATGGTCGGGACTGGAAGGGCCGCAGAAAAGGGAATAATATTCAGGGGCGGGGACGTCCTGGAGCGGTTTGCGAAGACGGATACGATTGTCCTGGACAAGACCGGAACGGTAACGGAGGGCAGGCCCAGGGTAATGGCGCTTAAGAACCTGGGTGATGGCGACGAAAACTTCCTTGCCCTTGCCGCATCAGTCGAAAACTACTCCGAGCATCCGGTCGCCCTGGCCGTTACGGAGAAGGCAAGGGAGGAAAACCTCGTAATATCCCCGGCGGAGGGGTTCGAGGCTCTGCCCGGCTACGGCGCGCGGGCGAAGGTCGGGGGCGAGGAGATACTTATCGGGAATGCGCGCCTCATGGCCGAGAGAGGCGTGGAAACTTCGCCATTCGCCGAGGCGGAAGCTGGTTACGCGCAGGAAGGCTATACGTCGATATTTGTCGCAAAAGACGGTAGACCGGCGGGTCTTATGGCTATCGCCGACGGTGTAAAGGAAGGCTCCGTAGAGGGCATACGCAGGCTGAAGGGCCTTGGTCTCGACGTTGTCATGCTTACCGGGGACGCAGAGCTTGCGGCGCGGGCGGTGGCCAGGAAGGTAGGCATCGAAAATGTCATATGGGGAGTTCTGCCGGACAGGAAGGAAAAGGTAATATCCGAGCTTCAATCCAAGGGGAAGATTGTCGCTATGGTGGGGGACGGCATAAACGATGCGCCCGCGCTGGCGAGGGCCGACACAGGCATAGCGGTCGGCACTGGCACGGACGCTGCAATCGAGGCGTCGGATGTCATGCTTATAAAACCGGAGCTTACGCGTGTCGCCGATGCACTTGAGATAAGCCGGCGGACGCTCCGGACCATAAAACAGAACCTGTTCTGGGCATTTTTCTATAATACCATCGGCATTCCTATGGCCGCGGGCGCCCTGTATCCGTTCTTCGGAATACTCCTGAAGCCTGTAATGGCCGCCGCCGCCATGGCCCTATCTTCCGTATCCGTCGTAAGCAACTCGCTCAGGCTTCGCAAAGCTTAATCCGTAATTCCTCTTGAATAATTTACCGGCCTGTATTAATATTCTTTCCAATGCTTAGCTCTTTTATTCACCCTCTCCCATCAAAGTGAGAGAGGGGACAAACGTTTTACTAGGTGAGATAATGAAAAATTTTCTTAAATTTATCGTTATTGTTCTCTCCCTTGGTCTTTTCATGCACTCTTCCTGGGGAGCGCCTGCGAAGAAATGCCCGGCAGACGTAAATCTTACCGAGAGGGGTTTTATGAAGGCGCACGGCATAGCAAACATGAAAGACTACTCCATATGGCTGAAGGAGCACTCCATATGGCGCAGAAAATATCAGGATGAACTTGAGAACTACTCGTTCATACCACAGCAGCCCGCACCTGAAAGGCATCAGTAAAATTGCATAGCATCGAGTCGGTCGCGCGTGTTGCGGCCCTCTGGCTTTCCGTGGGCGCAGGCCTTGTATTCCTGCTCAGGCTTGCCGTTTCAAAAAAGCCCCTGCTCATAGCCGCAGAGGCATTGGCGTTTTTATATTTTGCGGCCATAACCGTCTCGCTCGCCGTCCGGACTTTGGAATCCGGCCATGCCCCGATGGCAAACAGGTACGAGTCCCTTGCCTCGTTCGCCTGGTCGATAGGCTTCGTATACTGGTACGTCAGGATACGCTACGGGGAAGCCCGCACCGGGTACTTTCTCATGCCCCTGGCCGCGCTGGTCATGTTCATGGTAAGCATCTCCCCAAACCAGATTACCCCGCTGTATCCCGCGCTCGATACATGGATGTTCACGACGCACGTAGGCTCGGCATTTATTGGCTACGGGTTTTTCGGGGCGTCTTTTTCGTGCGCGACCCTGTATCTCGTCTCGAAGGCGGAAGCAGAGAGGCGCCTTGAGGAACTTGTCTTCCGCACGGCATATTACGGCTATGTCCTGTTTACTATATCGATGGTGGTCGGCGGCATATGGGCGTATCTCGCGTGGGGGACGTGGTGGCTGTGGAAGGTAAAGGAGTTGTGGTCGTTTCTTATCTGGATATTCTATGCCGGGTTCCTGCACGCCTATTACGTAAAGAGACTCCGGGGCAGGGGAGTGGCATGGCTTTCGATACTCGGTTTCGCCATTACCATGTTCACGTATATAGGTGTCGGCATTTTCATGAAGAACACACACCAGCTATAAGGGGCCGTTTATTGTGAGACGACTCTGGGATTTCTTCAACTCTCTGAAACTTACCGTATATCTCGTCCTGGCTATTACCGCGGTCGCCATGTACGGCTCGTTTGTGATTTATTTCCATCCCCGGATTTTCGGGGACATGGACATGCACATCTTTTTCCCGTTTCTTTTTACGACAGGCGTCAGCCATCTGTCTTTGTCCTGGTGGCTGTTCCTCCTGATATTCCTCGTCCTGCTCTTCGGCATAAACACGTCCGTCTGCACAATTGACCGCCTGCCGAAGGTCGTAAGAAAATACAGGGAACCGCTCTCCAATCTGCGCGAAATGGAAGCCGACGGAGAAAAAGGGGTCTTAATCGAACTCCCGCAGGCGGAATTTTCGGCGAGACTTGCAGGAAGCGGATACCGGGTATTTACGCAGGACAACCTGCTCTTCGCCGAGAAGAACCGGTGGCTGCCGTTCATACCGTATGCCGTACACATAGGCGTCCTGCTGGTGCTTTTGGCGCACCTCATAAGCGCAATGTCCGGCTACAGGCACGGCGGAATAAGGATAAACGAGGGGGAGACAATAAAAGCACCTGAGGGCAATTATTATCTAAGGCTGGACAAGGTGCGGGTGGACTTCAGAAAGGACGGAAGCCTTAAGGACTACGGGAGCGAGCTTACCGCGCTCAGTGCCGACGGAAGCGTTATAAAACACGCCGTCGCGGGCGCGAACAGGCCAATGTTCGTGCGCGGCGGGGCGATATATCAGCGCGATTTCGGGCAGGATTTAAACGGAATAATTATAAAGGCATCCGTAAAATCCAACAAGGCGGGCGGATACCTGAAAATACCGAAAACTTCCGGTTATGCGGAAATCCCCGGAACACCTTACAGGATTCGGGTGGACGGTTTTATAAGCGACTTTGCGGTTGACCAAAACGGGGCGCCATATTCGCAGTCAGACGATTTTACGAACCCGGCGGCGATGATAACCCTGCTGAAGAACGGAAAACCGGAATCCTCCGGTTGGGTATTCCTCAAGATGCCGGACAACGATACGTTTCACAACCCCGAAGTGAATATCAGGTTCGCCGACCTCGAC
>DAHWTK010000057.1 GCA_027328825.1 Nitrospirota bacterium | reverse complement strand
CCGGTGGACGGATACATACCGGGATGCCCTCCAAGTCCTGCGGCGATTATGAAGTGCATAATGGACATACTGGCATCAGCCGCGAAATAAAGAAGCGTCACACCGCTTCGTCCGCTTGCAGGTCTTCCGGAATGACAAGCCTGAACGTGCTGCCTTCGCCCTCCCTGCTTTCAAGCTCGACCCAGCCCTTGTGCGCCTCCGTTACGGCCTTTACTATGGCAAGCCCCAGGCCAGTCCCGGAGGTGCGCAAACCCCTGGAAGTCCGGTAATATTTCTGGAAAACCTTGGGTTGTTCCGCAGGCGGTATGCCGGAGCCGGTGTCGCTTACGGATATGACCAGGAAGTTCCTGCCGTCCTGCGCGGCCCTTTCCGCCTTAAGCGAGATATATCCTCCCTCGGGGGTATAGTTTATGGCGTTCTGGAGAAGGTTTGAGACGGCTCTCTGGATAAGCCTTGCGTCCAGGTAAATAGCCGGAATGTCAGGGGCAAAATCCGCGTCGAGCGTCTGGAACTTCCTTGCCGCGAGGTTTTTAAAATCGCCGATCACACCTTTTAACGCCTCGCGCACATTGACAATGACGAGCTCCGGAGCAAGCCCGCCGGAGTTCAGCCTTGAATGCACAAGGAAATCATCCACAAGCCGCCGCAGCCTTTCGCCGCTTCTGAGGATTGCGTCCGCCATACCGGCAATTTCGTCATCCGTGCCAGTTTTCATTATGGATATAAGCTCCGCATTTGCCAGGATGGTTGTAAGCGGGCTTTTGAAGTCGTGCGTTATCATCGCCAGGAAATCCATCCTCTGCCGCTCCAGGAACCTCCTTTCGCTTACGTCGAGGGCCGTGCCCAAAATGGCCGGTCTGCCCATGTAGAGCGTGAATGTGGCCTTGCCCTCGACCTCTATGGGCGTTCCGTCTTTCTGAAGCCACAGGCCATGGTACCCAAGTCCGGGATGCTGCCCGTTCAGTATGCTCTCTATTCCCTGCCTTGCAATCTCCCTCTGGTCCGGATTGACACATTCGAGCATATCCTCCATTCCGGTAAGCTCGTCCGCAGAATACCCCAGCATCTGCGCAAGCTCCGGGTTCACATACTCGAAACGCATGTCCTGGATGAGATATATCCCTATGAGGGCGTCCTCGGCTAAGGTTCTGAACTTTGCCTCGGACTCCTTGAGCTCGGCCTCGATTTTCTTGTTTTCCGTGATGTCGCGGGCGATTGCGGAGTAGCCGGTTATCCTGCCGGAAGTGTTTTTTAATGCCGACATTGTCAGGGAAATATTTATAAGGTTGCCGTTTTTGTGCATACGCAGGGTTTCGTGGCTGGGCACCCTCTCTCCGCGCCGCAGGGCCTCGAAGTTCCGGTTCAGCTCTCCCATGCGTTCCGGCGGGACTATCAGTGAGATATGCCTGCCTATGGCTTCCTCGGCTGTGTAGCCGTAAATCCTCTCCGCACCGCGGTTCCAGCTGAATATATTGCCTTCGAGGGTTTTGCCTACAATCGCATCGGTCGAAGACTCAACTATGGCGGCCAGCCTTGAGATAGCATCTTCGGCATTTTTTCTTTCGGTAATATCCCGGAGTATGCCGGTGAACATCCTTCTGCCTTCCACGCGCATCTCCGTCACGGCGAGGTCGAGCGGAAACTCGCTCCCGTCTTTTCTACGTCCGGTAACTTCACGGCCTATGCCTATGATATTTTTCCGGCCCGTGGCAAGGTAGTTTTTTATATATACGTCGTGTTCCGAGCGGTAAGGCTCCGGCATAAGTATATTTACATTTTTCCCTACGACTTCAGAGCTTTCGTAACCGAATATTTTTTCGGCGGCGGGATTGAACTTTATGATGGTGCCGTCGCGCGTTATCGTTATAATACCGTCGAGGACGGTATTAACCACGGCACGGCTAATCGCGCCCTCGAAGGCGGCTTCCATCTCCTTTTCGGTTTTTTCCGTAGGGATTTCAGGCTGTTCCATCATTCTCTCTCAAGGGTTGCCTACATCATTATAACACGATTCCGGCTTGGAAAATCAATAGTTAATCAAAATCGCCGAATACCGCCAATGAAGGCGGGGCGATTTCCTGCATCAATTAATTCTCTTTAATAATCAAAATGTTAATTGACAATTACACCCGCCCGATATTAACTTTAAGCCGAAGAAATAAGAAAAAGGAGGCATACCATGCACGCCTTGTTTTATTCGTTAAACACCGTTGCCCTGTGCGCTATACTTTTCGCCTGGTATAGAATAACCGCTTTCAGGAGAAGGATACCAGGCGGACTTGTAAAGACCGCATGCAACATCCTGAGCGAATTCATCGGTCTTTTTGCATTCGGTTTTCTCGCTTTGATGTCGTTTCCACTTCTCCCGCGCGAATATCGGGATATACTTATCAGCCTTGTCTTTGTCAGCGGCGCCGTGTTTTCGATAGCCCTCGTCAATTTCTTCAGCGGTCTTGCTGACGACTCGGGATTTTAATATGGACAGGGCTGAGGCGCTTAAGAAAATAACATGGGATGTCCTGGGGAAGCGTCCGGGCAAGCGTTTTTATGTCAAGGCGGACCGCATGATAGACGATGCGGCGTGGTCAAACCCGTCGCTTTTGTCGGCGGCGAGGGGGATAGAGAGGATAGTCCGGCTTTTCGTAAGCGTTGAGGATGCGCGTGCGCTTCAGAAGAAATACAGGGAATTCTTCAAGGATCGATTATCTTGAGGATCTCAAACCAGGAAACACTTATTGCTCCAGCCGCAAAACAGATAAATATGTCGAATAGACTGAGCCTGTCGAACTTGAATATCTCGCGCAGAAAAGGCATGGACAGCACAAGCGTCAGAAAAATCGCGGCCCCGGCCAAAACCCACCAGAGCGCCGCATTCGGCCTGCGGAAGGTCGAGAAAACGGTCCTCGACCACGAGCGGTTTATCAGGATAAGGGCAAGGTTGGCTATAATCAGGGTCGTGAAGAACATGGCGCGCGCCTCGTCTTCGCTACGGTGCGCATTTATGGCGAAGAAGAATATGCCAAGGACAAATGCCAGTACGCTGATGCCCTGAAGGACGCTGATTGAGACAGCCTTGGCCCCGAACAGGTTTTCATTTCGGTTCCTTGGCGGACGCTCCATAATGCTCCGCTCTTCGGGTTCCGCTTCGAAGACGACGGAACACGCGGGGTCGATTATCATCTCAAGGAAGAGTATATGCACCGGCAGAAGCGCCGCCGGCCATTTCAGGAGCACGGGAATCAGGGCCATACCCGCAATAGGGACATGTATTGCAAGGGTATAGGAGATTGCCTTTTTGATATTATCGAATATCCTCCTGCCCATCCTAACTGCCTTTACTATCGACGAGAAATCGTCGTCTAACAGGACAAGGTCGGCAGACTCGCGCGCCACATCGGTGCCGCGCTCCCCCATTGCTATGCCGATATGAGCCGATTTCAGGGCGGGCGCGTCGTTTACGCCGTCGCCCGTCATGGCGACTATCTCACCGTTTTCCTTCAGTGCGTTCACCAGCCTCAGCTTCTGTTCCGGGACGACCCTTGCGAATATGTCAGCCGATTTTATACGCCCACGCAGTTCCACATCGGTCATTTTGTCAACCTCAGGCCCCGTTATGACGTCCAGGCGGTCAAAGTTGACTTCTTCCGCGACGCTCCGGGCAGTGCCGGGATAATCGCCGGTAATCATAATAACCCGTATGCCGGCCATGCGGCAGTCTTTGACTGCGTCCGCGGCCATTGGCCGCACAGGGTCTGAAAGACCTATCAATCCCTCGAATTCGAATATGAAGTCGTGCTGCCTGTCAGGAAGTGGGCCGTCGGTGTAAACAGCCTTGGCGACGCCGATTACGCGAAGCCCTTTGTCCGTCATCCTGCCGATAGCAGACGAGAGTACGGCTATTTTTTCGGCGTCAAGGTGGCAAAGGTCGGCTATCGCCTCCGGCGCGCCCTTCACCGCGATGATATAGCCGGATTTGTCCCGGGATTTCCATGCGCGGGATACGGAAAGCAGTTCTCCGGAAAGCGGATATTCCCTGGCCAGCGTCCAGTCGCCGTGCAGTCGCACGGTCTTCCCGAGGGCCGTTTCCCCAAGCCGTCTTATGGATACCTCCATAGGGTCGAAAGGGTTCGCCTGGCTGGCGAGGATGCCGAACTCCACAAGTTCGTGGAATCTTTCCGGGAGAGGTTTCGCGGAGTCTACGGCACAGGTTTCCTCTTTTGCGTAAACCTCGCTTACGGTCATGCGGTTCTGCGTAAGAGTCCCGGTCTTGTCCACGCACAGGACGGTGGCCGCGCCAAGCATCTCAATCGCCTGCGTGCGCCGGGTCAACACCCGGCTTCGTGAAATGCGCCATGCGCCCAGGGCCAGGAACACTACGAGTATGACCGGGAGCTCTTCCGGGAGGATGGACATGGCCAGGGTTATGCCAGCGAGAATCCCATGCAGCCAGTTCCCGCGCGTAAGGCCGTAAACGATTATGACAAGCGCGCACAGAGAAAGACCGCCCGCAGCGAGTATTTTAACTATCCGGGCCGTCTGCTTCTGCAACAGCGTGTCTTCGTCGTCTATCGACTGAAGCGACCTGCCTATTCTGCCCATTTCCGTCCGGGCGCCTGTGGCCTTCGCCTCCGCTATCCCCTGGCCCTGCACCACCAGCGTCCCTGAATATATGAATGGCAGGTCGTCACCGCCGGGATGGCCGATTTCCGCCGCTCCGTTGTCACAGCTCTTGCGCACAGGCGCGGATTCGCCTGTCAATAACGATTCGTCTATATAAAGATTAAGACAGGACAGGACCAGCGCGTCAGCCGGCACCCTGTCCCCCTCCTTCAGTACCAGCATGTCTCCACGGACTACATCCCGGCCTGGAATCCGCTTCTCCATTCCTTCCCGGATTACTATTGTGCGCGGGCTGGACAGCTCCCGCAGGGCTTCGAGCGCGCGCTGTGTCTTTCGTTCCTGGTAAAAAGTTATTCCCATCACGGCGAAGACGAATGTCAGAAGCATCAGAGCTTCCCTTACGTCTCCAATGATTAGATAAAGGATGCCGCCGGCAAGCAACAGCAGAAACATCGGCTCGCTTATTATCTTTAAGATTATGGACAGGACGCTTCTGCGGCGCTCGGAGGGGAGTTCGTTATAGCCTTCTTCATCCAGAATACTGCGCGCCCGCGCCTCGGACAGCCCCTGGATATTGTTCGTCATGTCTGGCTTGAGTAATTCTGGAGTGTTATATCCACGATTTCAGGCGTATTTCCGGTCCGCATGGGAGGGCCCCAGCCCCCGACGCCGTTCGTTACATAGAGAGAGTAATCTCCCATTTTAAACAGGCCGTAATCATGGCCCTTGTATATCGCGTGGGTAATGAAGTTCACGGGGAATATCTGGCCCTTGTGCGTATGGCCGCAAAGCTCGAGGTTTACGCCGGCCTCCCTTGCCTGGCCGATCATAATCGGGGCGTGATACAGAAGTATCGTGGGCATACCCGGCACAAAACCCGGCATGTTTTTTATTGTTTTCAGGATATTTTTCGTATGGCCCCTTTTCGGGTAGCTTATGCCGATTAGCTGAATGCCCCGGATGTCCTTAAGCGAGTCGTCGAGAATTGTCACTTTCGTCGTCTTCAGTATGGAATAAGCCTTCCTTACGCCAAGATATGTCTCGTGATTCCCGGTTATGAAATATATCCCATCCGGCGCTTCAAGGTCGTTTAACGGGGCCACAAGCCCCGGTGTGGCGCCGTCCATCCCGTCGAAAAGGTCTCCTGTTATGACGACCATATCGGGATGCAGGCTGTTAGTCATCCGCACGACTTTTTTAAGGAAGCCCTGCTTGTAGATAAAACCGAGGTGAACGTCCGATATCTGAACGACGGTCTTTCCGTTCCAGGAGGCGGGAAGGTTTTTTATGTTTACCGTAATATCCGTGACGCGAGGATGGAATGCGTTCCAGACACCGTAGACGGAGTATGCAAGGGCAACGAACAGGAGTATGCCGCCGACCGAGGCGGTAGAGACCTTATGTCCGGCAAGGGAGAAAAGCCAGATGATAACCCATGCGGCGACGGAGGCCATCAGCAAATTTATAAGCAGGCCAAGCCAGAAACCGGAAGCGGCATAATAGGCCCGCGTGAATACGTTTTCCTCTCTGCGCGCGAGAAATGTCGCAAAAATAAAGCTGAGCGACAAAAAAATAAATATTGCGAGCGTCCAATGCCTGCCCGCAGAGGAGGTTATCCGGAAAAATTCGACAAAGGAGTAATAGCAGAAATATGTAATGCCTAAGAGGACGGCAAGGGCGACGGATATGAAAAGAATAAAAGGCATGTCGTTATTTTAGCAGATAACCGGGGGTTAATAAAAGGTTTTCAGCATTAAACCGCAGGTATGGCCGGAATATAAAGCCTGAACACGCTGCCTTTCTCCGGCTCGCTTTCAACTTCCACACGGCCTCTGTGGGCCTCGGCAACGGCTTTGACGATGGCAAGCCCAAGGCCGGTCCCGCGAATCCCGGCGGCCCTGCCCGAACGGTAATATTTTTCGAAAATGTTCCCCAGTTCTTCCGCCGGGATGCCGATACCGGTATCGGCAACCGCTATAACCAGAAAATTCTGCCCGGTTTCGGAAGCGGAAAACGCTTTCAGGACAATACTGCCCCCCTTGCGGGTATAGTTTATGGAGTTCTGAAGCAGATTGGAAACGGCCCTGACAATAAGTTTCTGATCCATAACGAAGCTTGTCGGGACATCCGAGCCGAGCTCGACGTCAAATCGAAGCTCCTTTTCTTTCATTTCTATTTCCATTCCTTCATAGGACTTTCTAAGAACTTCCGCAACATTACACGGAGAGGACTGGGTTGCGAGCTTGCCGGCCTCGGTTTTAGATATTGTCATGCAGTTTTCGAGCAGAGCGCTAAGCCTGTTTCCGCTCGTGCAGATAGCAGCCAGCATCTCGTTTATCTCGGGGCGCTGCGGCTTGCTGATTAAAAGCTCCGCATATCCGAGTATGGCGGTGAGTGAGGACCTTATATCATGCGTGAACATCGCATAAAAGTCCTCCTTCTGCCGCTCCACCTTTTTCTTCTCGGTTATATCTTCCCCGGAGCTGAGGGTGAAAAAGCCGCCTTTCTTCTCGTCCTGGAATACCGAGTTATACCAGTTTATGAGCCTTTCCTCGCCCGATTTTGTTAAGACAAAATTCTGATGATTATCCGGCAGGGCGGTATCTCCCGTCATTATTTTCCTGAATATGTCCCGTATTTCCTCCCTGATGTTCTCCGGGATAAAGTTGTCGAACCAGTTCCGGCCTATTATCTCTTCCTTGGTATATCCGAGCACCTCGCAGCCTCTCCGGTTTATTCTCGCAACCGTCCCGTCCGGCGCAATCACCAGCATTATCGAGGGCACTATATCGAATATCTTCTTCACCCTGTCCCGCTCACCGATCAGCTTTTCTTCCGCCTGCTTTCGCTCGGTTATGTCGATGATGGTGCCGATTATGGCGGGTCTCCCCTTATACGCCGTGGATGAACCCAAAACCTCCACGAAGGAAATGCCCCCGTCCGGCCTCATAATCCGGAACTGGTAATCGGCTACCTTAAATAGACCTTCGAGCCTTTTTCGTATCGTTTCCCGGACTATATCCCGGTCTTCCGGGTGAATGGTCTCAAATATATCCTCCGCGCTCAGCAGGTCTTCCCGGGCGCGTCCGAGTATTTCAGCCGCCTTCCGGTTAAGATACACGAACTTTTCTTCCTGGATTAAATAAACGCCGACGAGCGCCTCTTCGGAGAGGTCGCGGAACATTGCCTCGGACTCCCTCAGCGTCTCCTCCGCCGCCTGCCTTGAAATCAGTTCGCCTCTTTTTGCCGCCTCGGCCTTTCTCTGCCTTATCGCCTGGCCTATGGAATTCATTATGCGCGCAAAGTGTGCAAAACCTATATCCTTGGTGAAGTAATCATTTGCCCCGTTTTTAAAGGCGTTGCGTGCTATCTCTTCGCTTCCCTGGCCGGTTATGAAAATAAACGGGACGTCGTTTCCCTGCTCCCTCAGAGATTTCAAAAGTTCCATCCCGCTCACGCAGGGCATCTGATAATCGGAAAGAATGCAATCGACGGCGTGATCTTTAAGGTATTCAAGGCATTCCTGACCGCTCTTCAGCAGGCGAATGTCGAGATGCGGCGCCTCCCTCAGAAGCATAAGTCGCATCAGGTTAGCTATCTCAGGTTCATCGTCAACTATCACTATGGACAGGGGTTCCATGAATTAATCTCCTCAGTATCAATTATAAAGGAAAAATGGCGAAATAAATCACGGAACCTCAAATTTCACTCTGAAATTCTGTTTTCTCTGACATTGCGGCGGGTAAGGATGCCCGGCTAAAAAGGGCGGCGGTCGGATTGAAATTCCGGGAAAGGGGTTATTTACTCTGCGGCGGGATATCGGACAGGACTTTTTCTATCCGTGAAATCTCTTTTTTCAGTTCCTCAAGGTCTTCCGTGTCCTGTCTGACCTGCCCGCCGGGTATGTGGGCGGAGGAGTGGAGGAGGTTGAAGCTTGTCGTTTCCTCCATGTCTATAAGTTCTTCCTTCAGTCGCTTCAACCTCGCCATGAGCGCGGTTCTGTCGAGTTCCATTTTTCCCTTAAAAAAGAATTTGTCAGATGGCCCCGCCGCCCAGCACCTTGTATAGTGTGACAAGGTTCGTAAGCCGCGCGAGGTGCGCGATTATGAGGTTTTGCCGGGCGGCGTACAGGAAGCGCTGGGAGTCGAGCACGTTAAGATAGCTGTCCACGCCCTGCTCGTAACGGGCCTTAGACAGGCTGTAGCTTTTGGCATAGGCGTCGGTGAGGGCCTGCTGTGCCGCCACCTGCTCGTTTATGGTCCCCCGTTCGGCAAGGGCGTCGGCAACCTCCCGGAAGGCTGTCTGTATGGCCTTTTCGTAGTCCGCCACTGCGATTTTTTTGTCTATTTCCGAGACCTTAAGGTTAGCCCGGTTGCTGCCTGCGTCGAATATGGGCACGGTTATCTGCGGCGCGAATTTCCAGGCGAAAGAGCCGGGTTTGAAAAGTCCTGCGAGGTCGTCGCTGCCGAGGCCTATCGAGGAGACAAGCGTTATGCGCGGGAAGAAGGCCGCCCTTGCCGCGCCGATGTTTGCGTTGGCCGCTCTTAGAAGGTCCTCCGCCTGGAGGATGTCCGGGCGATTCAGAAGCGCCTCGGAGGGCAGGCCGGGGGTAATGTCTTCCAGGGGCGTAAGCCTGTCGGAAAGCTCCCTGGGCAGGAGTTTCCCCGGGACAGGCGCGCCCGCAACGAGGTTCAGCGCGTTTTCGTCCTGGGCCGCCACGGTCATGTAATGGGCTATATCGAACCGCGCCGCCTCGACGCTTGTCTTGGCCTGCTGCACGTCGAGCGCGGAGGCGATCCCGTCCTCGAAACGGCTCTTGACAAGACGGTAGTAAGCCTGCTGGGTCGAGAGAGTATCCTCCGCAAGCCTGTACAGCTCATAGTCAGCCGCAAGGTTGAGATAGTCCGAGGCTGTCTGGGCTACAAGGCTTATCTGTACGCTCCGGCGGGCCTGCTCCGTGGCGAAATATTGGTTAAGCGCTTGCTTTTTAAGGCTTCGTATCCTGCCGAAGAGGTCGAGCTCGTATGAACTCAGGCCCAGGCCGACATCGTATTCCTGCGCCGTTTCGTTATACCCCGTTGCCGAAAGCTCCCTCGGCACCCCCTGCAAGTCCGCATCGGCAAAGGCGTCTATCTTCGGGAAGAGGTTTGACCTCTGTATCTGATACTGGGCCCTGGAACGCGCAATATTCAGCGCCGCAATACGGAAATCGCGGTTATTTTTAAGGGCCAGGGATATGATATTTCGCAGGTTCCGGTCGAGAAAAAACTTCCTCCACGGTATATCCGCCAGGGCCTTTGCCGGTTTGCTCGCCGTATTTTTATATGCAGGGCCGCCCGGCCAGGAACCGGGGACGGGAAGCGCGGGACGCGAGTATTTTGGGGCCATCGTCGCGCAACCTGCAAGCATAACCGCTGACAAGAAAACGATAATTTTCTTAATCATTCTTCAAATATCTCCGTCGTTCGGGCCAGTTCCGCCCCGCCCGGCATGGTGTTTTTGGCATTATTTTCCGCCCCGCCGGCGCCTTTTTTTCTTGCCGGGAACGCCCGTCTTACTATGATGAAAAAGACCGGGACGAAGAATATTGCAAGCACGGTCGCCGAGAGCATTCCGCCCATGACGGCG
>DAHWTK010000056.1 GCA_027328825.1 Nitrospirota bacterium | reverse complement strand
TCCCCCGACGATCTGGCCAGAGGAGTTAATCCCGTCCGCCTCGGTCCAGGTGGCTCCAGGGACATCGATGGCGGTCATGGACTGGGCGACCCGCAAGGTTTTGGCATGGCGGCTGTCCAACACGTTGGACGCGTCGTTCTGCATCGATGCGCTGGAAGAGGCTATCGCGTTATACGGCATCCCTGAGCTATTCAATTCGGACCAGTGCAGCCAGTTCACTTCGGAGGAGTTCACGAGGATACTCATAAACAACGGTATATCTATCAGCATGGACGGCAAGGGCCGGTGGCGGGACAACGTATTTGTCGAGCGGCTCTGGAAGAGCGTGAAATACAAGGAGGTTTACCTTAAGGCTTATGGCTCGATAGCCGAGGTCAGGAGAGAGCTTGGCAAATACTTCGAGTTCTACAACCAGAGGCGTAGGCACCAAGGGCTTGACAGGCAAACACCGGATGAGGTATACAGGGCTACCCTACCGAAGGAGCAGGTGGCTGCATGATCAGGGCAGCGTATCACTTAAAAACGGCTCCCAACTGTCCAAACAAACCCGGCCACCTCAGTTATCGTAATCTCCATGGGATATTCGTAGCAGAAAGGGAGAAATTTCTCAAGAATAAAGGTTGACAATTAATACAATATATGAGCAAATAACAATTATTATGATGAGCTTTAAGGAGGCTGCTCTATGAGGAAGTTGCAGGTTGCTCTGTTATCCGTTTTCATGCTCGTCCTTTTCTCCGCGCCCGCATGGGCGGTGGCCATATCCTCGGCCACGATTGATTCCGCAAACACCCTAACAATTAACGGATTCGGATTCGGGACAAGACCGCAGGTCTATTTTGGCGCACCCGTTCCGAACGCGAAGGTATTTCCAAACAACGAGCTTACCAGCTCCGTTCAAACCCTGTCGAAGACTTCGCAGGTCATCACCGCGACCTTGCCCACCGGCATCATTCCGGGGACATACGAGTTGATAGTCGTCAATCCCGGCGTCGGCGCGGCAAGATATGAAATGACCTACGGCGCGGCGAGCAACGCCGATCTTTCCACGGAGACGGGCCGCGCGGAATTGGCCGAGAGCAGCCTGAATACCGCTATCGGTAATGAGACCACCCGCGCGGAAGCAGCAGAGGGGTCGGACTACACGACGTTGATGAACAGCATCAATGCGACAAACAGCAATCTCAGCAATCAGGTATCGAAGGAATTAAGCGACGTCTCGACGTTGCAGGACGACATCACTTACGGCGTGCCGAGCGACGCCCGGTTCGCAAACTTATCGACCTCGAAAACCGTGGCCCTCAGTAATTACTCAGCCTTTGAGACCAGCCGCGCGGAAGCAGCAGAGAATGGCCTGACGAATTCTTTTAACAACATAACAGGCCGCCTAATCGGCAACAAAATCCTTTATGGCAGATTCAATCCCTACAGTTCTACCGGCGTTGCCGGGAATTTCTTCATCAATTATTCGACCCATACGCTCTTCGGCCCAAAGAACATCGACAACTCCTGGCCCGCGGGCGTCTCGATGATAGGCCCGCAAGGGCCGATGGGGCCGACCGGCGTAACCGGCGCAACCGGAGCGACCGGCTCAACCGGAGCTACGGGCGCAACCGGCGCTACAGGCCCGGCAGGGCCGCCGAGTCCATCCGCGATGCAGGCGGCGCTTGGGACGTGGTATCCCGGCACCTACTCGGCGGGAAGCTATCCGCGCGCTATCGCCTTCGACGGCTCCAATATATGGGTTGCGAACTTATACAATGCCAGCGTAACCAAGCTTAACGCCGGCACCGGGGCCACAATAGGCACCTACAGCACCTATTTTAACTATCCACAGGCAATGGCGTTCGACGGCGCCAATATATGGGTAATCTATCCTAACGGCAACCCAGATTACGCCACCAAGATCCGCGCCAGCGACGGGGCCTTCCTGGGTTATGTCTACTGCGGCTATTACCCTTACGGCATATGCTTCGACGGGACGTATATCTGGACGACGGACTACTACTGGGGCGACGTGACAAAAATAAATGCAAGTACCGGCAGCATCGTTGGCGAATACAGCGCCGGGAACTATCCCATGGCCTTAGCGTTCGACGGCACGAACATCTGGGTGACAAACTATAACAACGGGTCTGTGACAGAGCTGAACGCCAGCAACGGCTCCACTGTCGGCACCTACAGCTGCGGGGGCTATCCCATGGCCATCGCGTTCGACGGCGCAAACGTCTGGGTGACGAACACCTACAGCAACACAGTGACCAAGCTGAACGCCAGCGGTTCCATCGTCGGCACTTACGGCGTAGGGTCTTATCCTGAAAGCATAACCTTCGATGGGACGAACATCTGGGTGGCGAACGAGGGCAGCAACACGATAACCAAGCTAAGGGCCAGCGACGGCACTAACCTGGGCTCTTACAACGTGGGAAGCTATCCACTCGGCATAGCCTTCGACGGCGCTAACATCTGGACGGCGAACCAGGGTAGTACCAACGTAACCAGGATCCCGGACCCGCCGCAGCATTAAAAAAGCAGGGGCTGGGGACTTGGGGTTAGGGGCTGGCAGGCAAAGAACATGGGTCGGCGGTCAAAGAAAAACCTTTCAAAGGCGAGACGGGCGAGGACGCCGAGGACGCCGGAGGGGTGCTGTCCAAAAATATCGTGTTGGTTACCACGTTCGAATAGTTGCCAGCCTCGTCTATGAACCGGGCGTAGACCTGTTTTAGACCGTCGCCCGACGGGAGTGTCCATGCCACTGAGCTGGAATACGGCACAGGAGATGTCCAACCCCCGTTCAGGTTCATTAGTTTCATAGATGTTACAGCATAGTCTGGATCGTCAGCGTTCAGGTTTAACGTTACGTAGGGCGAATTTGTATATGTCACCCCGTTGTTGATGCTAACCGTTCCGCTCGGGGGAGTAGTATCGAGCGTGATGGTACAGGTGGGTGCGTCAGCATGCTGAGGACCCGGCGGGCTGTTTTCCGGGCAAGGGTCATCTGAAGCCCGCAGACGAGGAGCTTGCGCGTCTTCGGCGGGAGCTTACCGACGTGAAGGAGGAGCGCGAGATTTAAAAAAAGCGTTGGCCATCTTCTCAAAACGCCGCGTATGAAATACGGATTTATCGAGAGACATCGCTCCTCGTTCGCGGTGGAGAGGATGTGCCGGACGCTTGGTGTCAGGAGGAGCGGTATTACGCCTGGTTGAGCCGGGTTCCATGCAGGCGGAAATTGGAAGATGAGCGGCTGCTCGTCAGGATCGGGGAGTCCTGGAAGAAGAGCAGGAAGAGTTACGGCAGCCCGCGCATCCTCAAGGCTACCACCGCACGCCGTTTTCGATGTCTAACCTTAACCGCGTTTGACGGGGCAATATCAGTCTACTTCAAGGCCGATGCGGGCAGTACGGTCCATTTCTTATCCTTGCCGCAATAAAAAACTTTATTGTCTTTCTTTACCACCGTATTAACCCTGTCTTCCGCTACATATGCGGTCTCCGGAATCTTGTTGATTATCGCCGGAGTCAGCAGGGATTCCCGGTCGAAACGGGGCGCGGATAGAAAAGACTTGATCAGATACGCCAGGGCGAGATAGCTTGTCGGCCCGGGAACCGTTATCTGGTGCATGGGAATAGGAGAAATCCCCTTGCCGATGAACTTGATTCCCACGGGTACGTTAGTGATCGACGGAAGCGGTATCTCCCTTATGTCGGGAGGCTGAATGCTGCTTCCGCGCAACGCCCTGCCGTGCTCCGGGACAAAGATAACCACAACGTTTCTCCCGCTGGCCTCCAATGTCTTAAAGAACGTGCTGAGGTTTGAGAATAAACGCACGCCGAACTCCCGATAGAGGACGGACGGGTTTCTCTTCCACCACGCCCGGTCATCCGCCCAATGAGCGCCGGCATGCATGGTCGTGATATCCATATAAAATGCGACTCTCTCCGCCTGCGAGGTCTGTCTCATATTCCACCATCGGTTCAATATCGCAAGATCGTCGTAGATGGGCGAACGGTCAAAGTCATACTGTCTCAGCGGCAAGTCCCTCATCTCGATAGGCTGGTCGGCGTGACCGTAAGTCTTAATGTCTTCTACGAATCGGTAGGAAGGGGCGTAATTGTCTACCGCGGCATAGGTCTTATAGCCGATCTCGCGCAATGCGTCGAGCGTATAGCATTTCTTGGGGCCATTCTGGTAGAGGTCGTCGTGGCGCTCCTGTCCGCAGTCGGCGCGCAAAAGACGTATCCCGGATGGATTCGTGTAAGGCGATACCGTATTGAAATCGGTGAATACAACATCGAACTGGCGCAAGAAAGGGTCTTTGTCGAGTCCCACCATCCGCAGGTCATCCCAGGCGAGAGAGCAAACCTGCAGAATGACGATGTCGAATTCAGGGGCGTTATTACCGGGCCTGTCAAATGTAACAACCCTCTTTGATTCCTTATCATAAAAATGATTGAGATAGGCGTTCATGTCCGATGGATTGACGCTCGCGGCAAGTAGCGGCACAGACAGGATAGCCGCAAACGCAAGCGGGGTGAGGACTATTCTTTTGTTCAAGAAAATACAGGCGCTTAAAATCAAGGCAAGGATGCCCACCTGGGTGATGTTGACGGAGTCTTTTAGGAAACGGACGATATAAGCGTTGGAAACGCCGCCTGTTTCCGAGAGCAGCTTCACGGTGCGCAATATCGACGGGAACCTCGTCTCGCTCCAAAGAATAAGGAATGCGGCGATAATCGCGGCGACCAAACGCATGCCCATGAATAGGCGCCTCGACCGGAGCCTACGGGGTATAGGAACTATGAGAAAAAGCGCGAATGTCAGGTTAATGAAAAACGAGAAGCCGATGTATCCACGGTAATACAGATATGTCTCGCCGAGGAAATAGAATACCCAAAGGCCCATTAAACACCTCCGCCGGTTAGACTATTTTTTTTTGAGGTCCCACCATCCATACCAGCGCAGATAGACTTCCACGCGGTTGACGCTTGTCCCCGACCTCCAATCTTTTTCCCAGCCGTACTCGACCCCCAATGATAGAAGCGGCCCTTTCGAGCGCTCCATATCCAGGGCTATGCCCGCTCCGGGGCCGACATAATTGTTATAATTTAACCCGAGGTCGTCATATTTGTACTTAGCTCTTAGGTAGGGGTCAAGGACGAAGGTCTGATTGCCCTCATTCCAACGCTTAAGCACAACACCCTGCCTAACCCATCCCTCGAGGATGAGGTCTCTGCTGCCGCCTTTGTCCGGGATTTCCCATCGGAGATCGCCCCACGTCGAACCCGGATAGCCCTTTCCTCTTATATCCCACCAGTGATACCAGTTCGAAAACAGGGCGGTGTATGGCCGGTCCGTGCCGGAATTGTAGTTAATCTGATATATATATTCGGCCCCAAGGGAGACAGCCGGGGCATTGGGCGCGGACAAATCGACAGAGACCCCGCCTCCGGGGCCAAAGTAGTTGTACCAGTTAAAGCCCCTGCTGTCCATATAATAACGGGCGGTAACATAGGTATCGAGCAATAAACTTATCTTGCCTTCTTTCCAGCGTTTCCAGCCGATACCTTGCCGAACCCATCCATCCAATATGGCGTCATCCGGCCCGGGGTGAAGAGACTCGAAGTGAAAGTCTCCCCAGGTCGAGCCGGGCAATCCTTCTATGGCAAAGACAACCGATGGGACGGCGAGCAACATAATAGTGAGGAAAAGAATAAAAGAGCGTCTCATAATGCCCCTTTTTTAAATATTATGATATTATTCAGACGCGAGGCACGCGACATGTTCCGGGTCGTGATGTCCCAGGTCGCGGCAACATCGTAACCGTCTGCCATGTAATCGCTGCATGCCTGTTTAAAGGACTGCACATTATAATAGCTGTCCACCACCGCGTAATCAGGGTGCTGGGATTCCACTATTTCCCGCCGTTTTTCCGCATTCTCCCTTACGACAGGAATGATACGCATTGACGGCGCTTTCGAGTCGAAATAATACTCGTAAACTAGCTCCGGCGAGCCGTAATCGGAATTGACCAGGAGCGAAGAGCAGCCTTTGCCCTGTTTCTTCAGAAACGAGATTACGTTGGAGAAGTCGGGATGTTCCAGTTTGAGCTCTTTGATCTGCTGGACGCCGAACACCCATATAACTGCAAGGATTGCCGCCACAAAAAAAGACTTCACGAATTTGATGTCGTTGTCGTAAGAAAACAAATCCCCCATATGCTCGACCCCCCGCGCGGCAGCCGGGGAGAGAAATATAAGCGAAAAAAACGCGGCGGAATTCATCTCGCCCAGATGAGAGCTGAAAAAATGGATTATAAGCGCCGGGGACGCCAGCATCAGCATCAAAAAAGAGGTTTTCGCGCCATCTTTATGGAATATCCCCATAGCGGCAAGCAGATAAGACATCGTGAGCAGGCCGAAGACGTAGGTCCAGGACGAGTCCGTCGATTCTGTATAAGCTAACGCTAATTCCTTCGCTATCTGGGGCCAGACAGGACGTATCGCAAGCTGGGCGTAAAGGGCCAGCAGGATTACGAAGGGCAGCAGAAAAAATTTGATTGTAAACAACGACTGGTGGCGCAGGAAAACGAACAGGATAAAAGGAGCTATAAAAAGAAACGCAATATAATTCGCCATGACCGCAAAGGCGAGCGATAAAGCCCCCGTCAGCAGCATGAAAGCCTTTTTCCGGGAAGAACCAAGCCCCGCCGCATGCTCGACACATAAAAAGGAAGCGCCGAGAAAGGCCGCGGCATAAGCGTCGGAATTTGCGATCGAAGAGAGTTGAAGGGGAAGGCCCAAAAAAACAAAGGTCGATGCCGTAATGAGCCCGCGCCCTCCGTACGGCTGCGTATTCCCCACTAAGTAAAGGGAACAAACAATGAGAAGACACAGAGCGACGCCAACAAGACGCGCACCGCGAATGCCGGCGATGGATTCCGCTTTCGCAATGGCGACCGGCGCAATCGCGGCGGAACCGAGATACTCATCAACCATCAGGCCGGAGTGTTTCGAGCCAAACGCCTTTGTTGCCGCCCGGCCAGTAAAAATATTCCTCGCCTCATCGGGGATAAGGGGATTCTTAAACGCTCCCCAGCACATCATACCGCAGCAATAGAGAAGGAGTAGCGCCATGAGAAGCGCGTTTCGACGGCTATTTGCTGTCATTGGAGTATAAAGTCTTCCATGCGGTGCGCTATATTCATAAGATTCTCCACCTCACTCGATGCGTTTTTATCGAATTGAATGCCTACAAGAAATACTGGAAAGATATCGCGCGCATGGAGATGGTCCCTTGCGACATACCCCTTGAGAGCGAACCTCCTTATGCCGACGACCACTTCAAAAGTCAGATATTGTCCGCTAATAAATCGCCGATTAATCTCCAGAAGCAGGCCCGTTTCCGATACGTCCTTTATCACGCCGGGATATTTGCCGTTCGAGTCGAGAGCAACCTCGACGGGAAAATATGTCAGCGTCCTCGCCGCCCTTGCCTGCAAATTGGTCCTATTACCGAAATGCCGTTCAATATACGTTTGGTAGCCGTGGCTATAATCCCGCATGAGTTTTAAAACCGCTGAAGAATAAAGATACCGGGATAAAAAGTCTTTGTCGGTTGCCGCGATATCGATAAAATGCATGCCTACTTCCGAAAAACTGTGTTGATCTATATTTATGGTCCGTTCACGGACAACCCGGCATTTCACCCGGACCGTCTTCAGTGGCAGCATCAAATCGACTTCGAATTCGTTGCAGGCAGGATCCTTATCGACCATAATCATGGCAATACCGTTTTCCGTGATGTTTATGGCCACCGCTATTTCCTCTCGCCGATGATCGACAAATCCAATATCCCGGTAATATGTTACGACCGAATCCAGCATACGGTACTCGACCCTTCTCTGGAAGAGTTTTCTGTAATCGAAACTCACTATGGTAAGAGCGAGCCCGCTGTTGTAAAGCGCCCAGAAACTGTTGACCGAGACTATGAAACTGTCGTAACGCAAGTTTAATAACAACTCGGCAAGTCCCCAAGTTATGGAAGTGAGACTCAAAAGTATTACAGCATACTGCGGTATGATAAGCATCTTAGAAATGGATTTCCTCTTGCCTTTCGGCGTCACGCTGAAAACCTTGCTCTTCTTGGGGATAAAGGGAATAATCATCGTTTTCAGGTACATGAAGTATTTTGCCATGCTATACTGCTCAAGCAGTATATGTCCGCCAACCCCCCTGGCCATTTCATTGAATCCGTAAGTGGAAATGAGAAAATAAGGGATAAAATGTGCGAGATAGCTTATATCGAGGGCGCGCATTGGAAGGACGTCCAGGAAAAGCGCGATGGGAGGCGTAATATAGAAAACCACCTTTTGAAGCCCTTCCAGAGGGTATATCATGGACGAGAGATAGCATATTCGCTGCGGGAGCGTAAGCCCCCTGATGAAGAGAGGGTTTGCGCGTACGAAGACCTGCCAGTTTCCCACTCCCCATCGCTGGCGCTGTATTGAAAAGGGTTCCAGTGTCTCCGCCGCAATGCCTAAGGCAAGATTCTCATTGTGGTATACCGAGGACCATCCCCGCGCATGGATTTTTATCGAGGTGTGCATGTCCTCCGTAACCGAACCGGTTGCGAAACCTCCGATGTCCTCCAACGTTTTTCTGCGGATAAGGGCGCAGCTCCCCACAAAGTAAGCTGCGTTCCAAGCATCTCTCCCCGGCTGGATTACCGAAAAAAACAGGTACTGTTCGGCCCATATTTTCCGTGTTTTAGCGTTACTCCTATGCTGTATCGAATCTATATTGTAGAATTCCTGCGGGGTCTGGACGAATCCCACTTTTTCGTCGACGAAATATCCAATGGTCCTGTCTATAAAATTAGGGAGCGGAATATGGTCGGCGTCGAATATCGCAATAAACTCGGCATCTGACTGCGCCAAACCATAATTGAGATTGCCTGCCTTAGCGTGTTCACCGGACTTGCGCGCGTGGTATACGCAACCGAGCTCTTCACAGAGCGCTTTAACCTCTGGACGGTTTCCATCATCGAGAACCAGCGTGCGGTGAGGGTAACGCAAGTCGTTACACGCGAGCAAGGTTTTTCTCAGGATAACGACGGTTTCGTTTTTGGTTGGTATAAAGACATCCACCGTCCTTCCGGAAAGCGGCGGGAGAGGCGTCCGTTGCCGTAGCCTCCATACTGTAAAGTAAAACAGGAAAGCGCTCAGCGCTCCAAAAGCTTCCGCAAGAAAGAGCGACCAAGAAAAGAAGAGAGCCCTCAGGTTGAATGTCCCCGTGTATCTCCAATAGAGATAGTAAAGAGTAACCGCGGTTGCCACCACGGCGATCGCCCTTCTCGCATTCTCAACGCGCCTATTGGAAAAATCTACGTATCCTTCCATCTGCTCGCTTGCACCATTTCTAATGTGAAAAACGAGGGTTCTATTGCCATGAACAGGCGCGTGCCCCAAATCCGCCCAAGAAAAAATTTTGTTATTATAGTAAACTAATCATAAAAAAATCAATATATTTTTGGACGCTGCGTAAAAATCAATGTTAGCGGCCAGTTACGGGTCGCTTACCTTCGCTTCGGCTTGCCTTCAGGTATTAAGTTTTCAAACTCGCGGCTTGTTGGCTTATGCCTGTCATCGGGTCTACCTTACCGCTTATAACTCTTTGAGATTGCTAATGTTTTATGGTTTTAATCCTACCACATTACCCACCAAAAGCAACTAAAAAAGCAATAAAATCAATGAGTTACTAAATATTTTCAACCGATTTGGCAGCTTTTTTGAAAATGCACCACTCGTGCCTAAATAGCTAAAACCCTTTATTTTACTATTAGTTACACGGAAAGTAAGAAAGCGGAGGATTTTTACGTGGTGAATAGGGTCTTACGCGAACCTGACGGCTCAATACGGCCATTAAGGGAGGGGGTATGTAAAGGTATTCGGAAAGTTTTTACCTCATATTTTTTCTTGCGTGTCATTTTATTTGGCATTATAATCAAAATCGCGCCACTTTAGATGGCATAATAATAGAGGTATCATGCCAAAACAAATTGACCAAAAGGAATTAGAGGCGATCGCACAGGCAGTCGCCAAATACCCGGAAGGGGTAAAGATTGAGGCCTTGCTTAATTCAGGGTTAGGGCTAAGAAAGCGTACACTGCAACGACGCCTGGTCAAGCTCGTTGCGGATGGACGCCTGATTACTGAAGGCGAGGCGCGTGCACTACGCTATAAGATCGCGCCTGTTACGCTTTCGGGACACGTGACTGCAACAAGCACTC
>DAHWTK010000055.1:269-10705 GCA_027328825.1 Nitrospirota bacterium | reverse complement strand
GCGCCTGCGACACATTTTTTTCTTTCAAAAGGCGCAGAGGAAGCATAATTATTCTTACATGTAATTAAAAAATCATTATATCCAAAACGAAAACCTCTGATTATGGCCGCCATGTTAGTTGCCAATAATCCTTTAAAATATTTATTCAATTTAGAACTTCTCCTTGCTTGTGGGACGATTTTTCTATTCCCCTTAATCAAAGGGGTGTTATGAAAGGTTCTCTAAACTCTCCCCGCCTTCCTGCTCGCTCTGGATGAACTTCAGGTACATCTTGGCGTCGGAGTTCTCCGGGTTCATCTCGAGCGTCTCGGTCCATTCCTTCACGGCGAGGTCGATAAAGCCCTTCATGTAATAAGTTATGCCGAGATTGATGCGGGCGGGGATGTAGCGCGGATGTATCTCCCTGGCCTTCATGAACTCGCGTATGGCCTCGTTGTACATGCCCTTCTCGCGGTACGCGATGCCGACCTTGGTCAGGATGTCCACGCAGGCCGGGCGCAGGTTTATGGCTTTTCTGTACTCCTCGACGGCTTCCCCGAAAAGCCCCATGTCGTAGTATATGTCGCCTATCCTTGCGTGTTCGTTGGCGAGCTTTCCCTTTATGAACGGGTCAATGGAATAAGGCGAGCCGTGGGCGATCTTCGCGGCCCTGCCGAATATCTCGTTCGCTTCGGCATATTTGCCCATGTCATTCAGCGTTACGGCGAGGTTCAGAGAGACCTCGGTATAGCCGGGGTTTAACGAAAGCGCCTTCCTGAACGCATCCGCCGCCCTGGAAAGCTCTCCCTTCCCGTGGTATATCTGGCCGAGCTTGTTGTAGACGTCGGCGTAAGGCCTCACCGTCACCACCTGTTCGAGATATTTCTGGGCCTCGGCCCATTCTTTGTTATTGAAGGCGTCCCTGCCGCGCATATACAGTTCGTCCACGTTCTCGGCCATACTCAAGACTCCTTTTCCGGATTATGTGCATTCGCCCCGGAGAGCTGGCGTGCCATTGCGAGATTCTTTTCGCTCAAGACCTTTTTGTTTGCGAAGACATCCCTGAAAGAGGTCGATACTATTTCGTTGTTTATAAGCCCCACCATGAAGCCGCGCTCGCCGTTTTTCAGCCGCCTGACAGCCGCCGCCCCGAGCCGCCTTCCGAGCAGCCTGTCAAAGACGGTAGGATCTCCGCCACGCTGGAGATGACCCAGCACTGTGATGCGCGTCTCGAACCCCGCGAAGGATTTCAGCTTCAGCTCCACGGCATAAGCGGAGGCCGCGCCTTCGGCGACTATGACTATGCTGTTCGTCCGACCGCGCTTCTTGGCCTCCAGCAGGCGCGTCCCGATGGCCTCGAGGTCGTAGGGAATTTCCGGGATTATCACCGCCTCGGCCCCGCACGCAAGCCCGGAGGTATAGGCCAGGTATCCGGAGCTTCTGCCCATGACTTCGAGGATGAACGCGCGGTCGTGCGAGGACGCCGTATCCCGGAGCATATCCACGGCGTGGACGATGTTGTTCAAGGCGGTATCGACCCCTATGGCCATGTCCGTGCCGTAGATGTCGTTATCGATTGAAGCGGGTATCCCGGCGACGGGTATGCCAAGGTCGTGCAGGACCTGCGCGCCGTGCAGGGAGCCGTCCCCGCCGATTACGACAAGGCCATCCACGCTGTCTTTCGAAAGGTTTTCAAGGGAAGTCTTCTGGCCCCAGTCGCTCTTGAACTCGCTGCTCCTGGCGGAGCGCAGTATCGTGCCGCCGCGCTGGATTATGCCGTCCACAGAGCCTGCGTCCATCTCCATGAACCTGTTTTCGATGAGTCCCTGATAGCCCTGGATGAAGCCTATAACACGCATACCCGCATCGAGGCCGGTATGCACAACGCTCCTGATTGCGGCGTTCATGCCGGAGGAATCTCCCCCGGAGGTGAGAAGGGCTATCGTTTCCATATATTTATTTTACACCAAACTTATCCGAAGAAAATTTTGGCCGTCTCGTATACGTCCATGTCGAGCGTTTTTGTCTTGCCCACGGCTTCTTCAAGCGGCACGGCCTCTATATTCGTGCCGTGTATAGCCACCATCACCCCGAACCTGCCCTCGCGCACAAGGTCTACCGCCTTCACGCCGAAGCGCGTGGCGAGAATCCTGTCGTAGGCCGTTGGAGTTCCGCCCCTCTGGATGTGACCCAGGATGACGGA
Source organism: Nitrospirota bacterium (assembly GCA_027328825.1). Taxonomy (GTDB): domain Bacteria; phylum Nitrospirota; class JACRHJ01; order JACRHJ01; family JACRHJ01; genus JAKAHE01. Next base: position 8,523 of record DAHWTK010000055.1, on the reverse strand, counting down.
CCTGGTCTCGAAACCAGTCCTGGTCTCTATCTCCTTGGCGAGGATGTTGGCTATGCCGCCGAGGCGGACATGCCCGAAGGCGTCCTTATCCGCCGTCTGGAGCACCAAAGAACCTTCCACGCCCGGCGCCTCGGAGAACCTCGCCCCCTCCGAGACGGCGACGATATTGAACTTCTTGCCCCTCGCCGCGCGTTTTTTGAGGACGTCACACACCTCGACGATATTGAAGGGCTCCTCCGGGACGAGTATCATGTCCGCGCCTCCGGCTATCCCCGCCGCGCAGGTTATCCAGCCGGCGTGCCGCCCCATTATCTCCACCACCAGCGTTCGGTGATGAGACTCCGCGGTCGTATGCAGACGGTCTATGCACTCCGTGGCGATGGACACTGCGGTGTCGTAGCCGAATGTCACGTCCGTCGCGGAGAGATCGTTGTCTATTGTCTTGGGGACGCCAACGGTGTTGAGTCCCATCTTCGAGAGCTTGTTGCAGACGCCCAGGGTGTCGTCGCCTCCGACCGCAATAAGCGCATGGAGGTCCATCTTCTTCATGTTCTCGGCGACAGTCTCAGCCCCGTTTTCCTTTTTGAACGGGTTCGTCCTGGACGTGCCCAGGATAGTCCCGCCGAAGAGGTGGATGCCCGATACCTGCTGGCGCGTGAGGGGATCGCACTGCATCTCCATCAAGCCCTTCCAGCCGTCCCGTATTCCGATTACCTCGTAATCGTATTGCTCGGCCCGCCGGAAAACCGCCCTGATAACCGCGTTCAGCCCCGGACAGTCCCCGCCTCCAGTGAGGATGCCTACCCTGTGCTTCATAAAAAGCTCTCCTTTCGTGGACCTTATAAATTATGGTCAAACATTACAGTTTTCAAAAAATCATATAAACTTAGAAATATTATCATATGCATAAAACTCCTGTCAATCGCGGTAGTATGAAAATCTTTTAAAATTATGGGGATTGACAAAGACAGGCGGGCGGGTATAATCACAAGCCATGCCACATCAAGCCCCGTTGTCCGGGAGGCTCGTTGAGAACAGCCTGCCCGGCATATTAATGCACCTGCACCGGATAAAGGCATTCGGCACGCTCTCCGTCTCTCTCGCCGGCGTAACCAAGAACCTGTATCTGAAGAACGGGGAGATAATATTCGCATCCTCGAACTACGAGGGAGATCGCCTGGGAGAGGTCTTGCTGAAGGCCGGCAAGATAAGCGTAAAGCAGTTCGAGACGGCCTCGAAGGTCATGTCCCAGACGAAAAAGCGCCTGGGCGGGATACTTGTCGAGCTTGGATATTTAAAACCCAAAGACCTCTTCTGGGGCGTGAAATACCAGGTGCGGGAGATTGTCGCGAGCCTCTTCGACCCTACTGACGGGAGCTACGAGTTCCTTCCGGGCGAGATACCGCCGGGCGAGGTTATAACGCTCCATATGTCCACGGCAAACCTCATAATGGACGGCGTGAAACGAATAGACGACTGGACGCGGATCTCGCGCGGTATCCCGCCTATGGAGGCCGTTTTAAGACCTACTTCCGATCCCCTCAGGCTTTACCAGGACGTGGACGTCTCGCCGGACGAGAAGAAAATACTGGGGCTCTTCGACGGCAAGCGGACGACAAAAGAAGTCATAACCTATTCGAACATCGGGGATTTCGAGGCCCTGAAGGCGATATACGCCTTCTTTTCCATAGGTATGCTGGAAGAAGGCGAGGGGAAACACAATAAAAAGCAGAAAACCACCACCCCCGTGGAAGGCCCCGCAATAGACAGGACGGCCATAGAAAAGGCTTATTTCGACGCCAAAACGCAGAACCATTACGAGCTTCTTGGCCTGGACTCCGAGGCCTCGCAGGGTGAAATAGAGGAATCATATCAGAGACTTGCGAGGCTTTATCATCCGGACGGGCAGTTCAGGCCGGGCATGGAGAAGCTGGCAGGGGAACTTGGTGAGCTTTTCTCAAAGGTTTCCGAGGCTTACGCCATACTCTCCGACGACTCCCGCCGATGGGAATACGACCTCTCTCTGGCGACGATTATGACGGACAAGGGCTTGGGAACAAAGAAGAAAAAGCCAAAGGACGCGGCAAAGGCCAAGGAAGCCTTTACCCAGGGAATAGAGAGTTTCAGGAAGAAGGATTTCGAGTCCGCGGCGGTTTTTTTCAAGGAAGCCGTAAGGCTCGATGCCGCAAATGCCTTATATTACAGCCACTTGGCGCTTGCGCTCCTCCAGAGGCCGCACCGGGAGGCGGAGGCCGAGGAGGCGATGCTCACGGCTGTCGAGCTTGAGCCGAAAAACGCGGAACACCGCGCAAACCTTGGACTTTTATACCAGAAAGCCGGGATAAGAGAGCGGGCGAGGGAGGCGTTCGAGGCGGCGCTTGGCCTCGACCCGAAAAACACAAAAGCGCTCCGCGGCCTGGGTAAAAAGTAGAAAATCGCCCCTCCGCGACGCGCAGATTTTACTCGAAGTCCGCCCCCCGGCCCACGGAAACAACCGCAAAAAAATCCCGGCATTCCCTAAATCTAAAATAGGGATAAATCCTTTTTTCATTGAGTTTCATTTTCAATGGTTAAAAAATATTTCCTTGACTTTGCTTCCTGTTTTTATTACGAATAAATAGTTGCTTTTGGATTAACCGAGCTATAAGGAGGGGCCGATGAAGAGATTTAAGATTTGTTTGTTATCAGCATTAATGCTTGTTTGCTTTTCCGTGCCCGCTTGGGCTATCGGAATTTCGTCGGTCAAAATTGATTCCTCAAATAACATAGCCATTGATGGAATCGGCTTCGGCACAAAGCCGCAGGTATTCTTTGGCAGCCCCGTTCCGAATATGAAAGTGTTCGCGGCCCAGAAATTGACGCCAAGCGTCCAGACATTGTCCACCACTGATCAGAGAATAACCGCTTCACTCACTTCGTTGGGTACGATAACTCCAGGCACATATGAGGTCATAGTCAAAAATCCTGTCATTGGAACGGTCGCGAAATACGAGGTTACTTACGGCGCGGCAAGCAACGGAGACATTGGGGCATTGAATCAAAGGTTCACGAATTTTTCGACATCAAATACAGCCGCACTCAAAAACTACTCCACCGAGTTGAACAACGAGACGACCCGCGCGGAAGGGGCGGAGGCGAATGAACTGCCTCTTTCCGGCGGCACACTCACGGGGGCACTGACATTGGCCGGCGACCCGACATCCAATATGCAGGCCGCGACAAAGCAGTACGCCGATGCCGCCGCGAAAACGGCCGCGAAGCCAGACCCGGCCACCATGCAGGCGGCGCTTTTGCAGTGGTATAGCAGGACCGTTGCCCTGGGAACCGAGCCCTACGCCGTGGCATTCGACGGTGTGCACGTCTGGGTGACGAATTATAACGACAACACCGTATCCGAGATAGACCCGTCAACGGCGACAGTCATCAATAACTTTTCCGTGGGAAAAAATCCCTCCGCCGTGGCATTCGACGGCATGCACGTCTGGGTGACGAATTATAACGATAATACAGTATCTGAGATAGACCCGTCAACGGCGACAGTCGTTAAGATCGTTGGCGTGGGCAACGGTCCCGACGGCGTGACATTCGACGGGACGCACGTATGGGTGACGAATTCTGGCGACAAAACCGTGTCTAAGATAGACCCGTCCTCGGCGACAGTCATCAATACCGTTAACGTGGGATACCTTCCCTACGGCATGGCATTCGACGGGACGCACGTCTGGGTGACGAATTATGGCGACAAAACCGTGTCCGAGATAGACACGTCAACAGCGACAGTCATCAATACCGTTAACGTGGGAACCTATCCCAATGGTGCTGCATTCGACGGCACGCACGTCTGGGTGGTGAATTATGGCGACAGCACCGTGTCAGAAATAGACCCGACAACGGCGACAGTCATCAATACCGTTACCGTGGGAGGCTCTCCTTATGGCTTGGCCTTCGACGGCGCGCACGTCTGGGTGACGAACTGGGGCAGCAATAGCGTAACGGAGATACCGACGAGGTAGGAGACCTGGAAAGAAAAACAAGGGGCGCAAGTTCGATTGCGTCCCTTTAATTTATAGCATATCACCCGGCCCGCCGGAAGCCGGTCGATCTCCACCAACGAACCGTAAAAACGGGTGCCCGGAGCGAGGGTTTGGGAGTGTGAGAATAGTGTCAGGAAGATAAGCAGAAATCTTTACTTCCACCAGCGCTCTTTAAGGATGCCGAGCCTGTAGAGGTCCTTCAGGCGGGCCTTGGCGAGCGGGGCGGCCTTCGGGCCGATGGGGGAGACGAGTGTAGCATCCGGGTATAGGATGCACAGCCCCCGGTAGGAACTTGCCGCGTCCGTCCAGAGGCCCATCTTCTCATAAGCCTCCGCCATTCGATAGAGCGCCGTTCCCCTGCATATGCCGGTCTTAACCTGGGACGCCGCGCGCCGGTATGCCTTCAGCGCGTCCGAATAATCGCCCGTCCGGAAATAGGCGTTTCCGAGCGTAATCAGCTCTCCGCAGCCCGGGTGCAGTTTCTCTGGTATTTGCACGAGCGCAAGGTTGAAGAGATATTCTTTGTCTTCGGGCGCCGCTTCCGCCTCGGGAGGCTTGCCGCCGGCAGGCATATCCTGCGCTTCCCATTGGCCTGCAAACTTTTTCAGGCCGGACGCAAGGCCGCCTTCGTCCCTGAAGGGAATATCGAATATATCCGGGATATACGAGTGGTCGCTGTAAAGCGTGAGAGAAAGGATATTTTCGCCGCCCGCCTGACTTTCGGAGACGGAAACGGCAAGCTGCGCGCGCTCCTCCTCAAGGAGGCTCGACAGGACTGCGGAATCCTCAAGGCTTAATCTTTTTTTGCCGGATTCGAGGAACTTGACGGACGACGGGTCGAGTTCCCTTGAGCGCAGGATGTTCTGAAGCTTTCCGATGCTTGCGTGGATGACGTGGATTCCCTCGATGCCGTCAAGCGCCGCTTCCGCCTCCTGTGCGGCGGAAGGCGGGACGTCTACCGCGCCGACAGTCAAAAAAAGTATACGCCTCTCAAGCCTGATGCGGGCAGTCCGGCTCTCTCCGGCCTTCAGCGTCTCCCCAATCTCATCCGGCTCGAAATATTCCTTCAGAACCGCCACCCTGTGCGCACCGCCGGATACATGCGCAAGCGTTACCGGCGTAATGCCGTCCTCCTCGCCGTCGAGATACACCTCGGCGCCCTGCGGGTGGGAATATACCGTTATGCTCCCGCGCGCCTGGGCCAGCTTCTCGTCAATCGTCAGGGTCACGTCTTTTTTTATGGTTATTTTTTCTATGGAATTTTCGTATCCGCGTTTCCTGAAGACCACGGAATACGCTCCGGTCTTTATGTGCTCCTTCCTGAGCGGGGCCTCGCCAAGCGGGACGCCGTCAAGGAAGACGTTCGCGCCGGGCGGGTCGCTGTTGCAAACGAGAGTCCCGTGGCCCGGCTCCACTGACGCCGCGCGCTTGACGGATAAGTCCTTAAGCGGCGCGGGCCTTGCGGGGGCAGCCGCTGAGACGCCGGGGGAAGCGGGAAAAAACGACGGCGTTCCGGATGCGTCGGCGAAGGCCGGGGTTGACAACGCAAGGAGCATAATGCTGGCGGCAATGGCCGGAATTTTTTTCATGGGGCCGTCTTGATGTCCAAGGAATCATTGGCCACAGGGCCGGAGTTCGGCCCGCGTCCGATCAGTTGTATCTGCGCCTCTGCCTTATCGGAATAAAGACCGGCCGGATAACCGGCAAGCATTTCCTTGAATGCCGCAAGCGCGCCGGATGTGTCGCCCTGGGCGAGGTTAGCCATGCCCAGACAGTAAAGCGCAGGGGCGGCGTAAGGCGAGCGCGGGAATTCCCTGGATACACGCGTGAAGATTCCATCCGCCTGGGCGTATTCCTTCATGTCCATCAGGCACTTCGCCGCATAGTAAAGCGCCTGCGGGATTGCCGCCCGACCTGCGCCAACGGTCTGCCCGCCGCCGTCCGCTGCGAAAATGGACGGGATTTTCATGAACTCTCTGAAAGCCGCGCCCAAGTCCCGTTTCGGGTTGCCGGGGCAGTAGAGGCAATATGCAAGCTCGAACTGGATGGATGCGGCTATGCCGTCGGTCGGAAAGTTCCCGGCTGCCCGGCGCAGTATTATCCCGGCCTCGTCATACCGGCCTTTCAGTTCCTGGCATTTGCCGAGCCAGTAGAGCGAGTCGTTCGCGCGCAGGCCGTCCGGGAATGCTTTTAAGTATTCCCTGAAGGCAGCCTCTGCCGCAGAAAACGAGCCGCTCATGTAGAGATTCAGCGCATTTTTAAACCGCGCATCGCCGCCTGCTTTTTTCGGCGGCATGGGGGATGTCATTGCGGCATAAGACGGCGAGGAAAGCATGATAAGCATTGCAACGGATATTAAAATACGTCTTATCATTTGCAGTTATGCGCAAATTCCGGGAAGCCGGAAACGTCGTTTAACATGTCGTAGATTTTTCCGGCGAGGGCGTGGAGGTTCTCCGTATCCTCGCGGTTATACGCGATAAGCGTATCCAGAGCGCCCACGCGCCCCCGCATGTGAGCCTGCCAGAGGAGCACGGCCTGGTAGCCGCCTATGCCCTCGACTTCGCCCGCCCGCGCGATGCCTACCAGCTTCTCGACTTTCTTGAGGCCCCCTTTAAGCCCCGCCCTGTGCCCCGCCGGGCAGAGGTCGAGGTGCGGCACGTCCACTCTGAGTTCCGGATAAAAGGCCTTGAGGTATGGAATGTCGAAGGTGCTCCCCGCGAAGGTCACAAGGAGCCGGGCATCCTCTATCTCCCTCTGGACGCTGTCCTGGGCGAGGTTCACGCCGCAGACGTAAGGGCGATACTCGCCGTTAGAGTAGAAGCCGACGACAGTCACCGCGCCGTTTTCAGGGCTTTTCCCGTCCGTTTCGATGTCCATGCAGACGGCTTCCGGCCCTAAACTGTCCCAGAGCCTCCAGAGGCCGCCCGGGCCTAAGAGCGGCTGGAAATACAGCATGTTCCCGGACTTAAACGCAGTCATGGCGTCTATGACGTAGCCGTCCAGCAGTGATTTTCTCTGGCTGGAGAATCCGGGGATTTTTTCTGCGGAAAGGAAGTCTTCCCAGGTCAGGATACCCGTGCGCCAGAGGTATCTCTCAAGGCGCGGGCCGATGCCGGGGAATATGGAAAACGTGCTGCTTAACATGAAGCCAGACTGATTGAAACCAATGTCCATGCCCTCGCAAGGCATAGACGTTATCCGTTCAAGCCGCCCTCACCGCCCCTTGCCCCCTTCAGGCCGGAGAGGCCCGCGAATATATTCGTGACGACCACGACGGTAAATCCGAACGCAAGGCCAAGCAGATTCGTCAGTTTATATACCACGAGAAGGTATAGAAGGGCAAGCAAAATCAGAAACTTCACGAGGTGTACGACGACGGATAGTATCTTTGCGGCTTTCTTCACGCGCCTGTCCGACATGACCGCGCCGGCAAGGGCTTCGACGAGCGTTATAATCGAGTAGATGTTGAATATGGAGATTGCGGCGCCGGTCAGGATACTCGCGGCAATCAGGGGCGGGAACTTCACGAGGCTCACCGCCGCAAGTATCGCCGAAATACCGCCGCCCCAGAGGGCTGCCTTTTTGAAATGCTGTCTGTTGGCCGGTAACATAACGCTCGTTTCTTGCCGTTTTACGGGTTATCCTTGTCCTTGTCGCTGAAATCGCCCTTACTGCCGCCTTCCTCGCCGGGCTTTTCGATATTCGCCTTCTTGGCCATCTGGAACATGTTTTTAAACCCCGCGATTATCCCGAACAGCAGGAATATCATCGTGAACCAGGGCGAGGTGTGCCAGTTTAGCCTGGGCATAAGCCAGTTGTCAATGGCCCAGCCCATGAAAAGCCCGATGAAGGTGGCCACTACGAGGTTTATGCCCATAGCGGCAAGCTGATAGAGGTTGCGCCAGAATTCCTTGTCCCGTTCTTCCATGGATGCAGGGGCCTGCCGTTGGTCAGGCCCTTCCTTTTGTTTTATTCAGCCGGCGAGGTTTTCATTATAACAGAAAATCCGCCGGATTGACAGGCCCATGACATTTTGTGCATTTTGCAGACCGGCCCATGGCCTTTGTCACCTTCCAGGTGTGCGGTTTGTGGCAGTCGAGGCATTTCAGTCCCATGCCAAGGTGCAGGGCATGTTTACCGGTATGGGGCACGGTGCTGTGGCAGGCCAGGCAGTCCTTTTCCACCACGGGCATGAGCTGGCTGTGCGGCTTATGGCA
>DAHWTK010000055.1:0-259 GCA_027328825.1 Nitrospirota bacterium | reverse complement strand
CCTCATAGGCCCGTCGTCCGGGCAGGTGGTAAGACTCGATGCTATGGCTATCTCATCCTTCGAGGGATGAAAATGCCTGGTGTCCACGGTCTTCGGCATGGAGGCAATCATTGCCCTCTGCCTTGCGTTTCCGTGGCATGTAAGGCACTTGTTGCGCGTGGGCAGAAGGTTGCTCGACTCGTCCGTATGGCAGGCGAGACACGCGAAATCCTCCATCCCATGCACCTTGGCGTTCTTAGGATGACACCTCACGCAGAAC
>DAHWTK010000054.1 GCA_027328825.1 Nitrospirota bacterium | reverse complement strand
TGTTCAGTGCGTCCGTCAGGACAAGGCCATCGAACCCTGCGCGGTTCCTAAGATACCGTTTTATAACGGTTTGCGACAGCGAGGCCGGGTATGCGGGGTCTATCTCGACGGCCTTCAAGTGAGCCATCATTATCATCTCGGCCCCGGCCATCACCGCCCGGCGGAAAGGAAGCATGTCTTCTTCTTCAAGGCTTTCCCTGCCCTTGTCCAGCACGGGAAGAGAGGTATGCGAATCGACCTGGCTGTCCCCGTGCCCGGGGAAATGCTTCCCGCAGGCCATTACCGGGACGGAAGAGCCCTGGAGCCCCTTTACGTAGCGCTCGCCCAGGCCGGAGACCACCTGAGGCTCGTCGGAGAAGGCGCGGGTGCTGATTATGGGGTTTAAGGGGTTGGAGTTCACGTCGAGCACGGGGGTAAGGATTGCCTGCACGCCAGCCGCGCGGGCTTCGTACGCCATGCCGTCGAGCATCGCGGCAAGAACCGTCAGTCCCTCGCCGGAGACGAGGTCCGTCGCCGCCGCGACGGCCATTTGGCAGGGGAAGACCGTCGCGTCTTTAAGCTGCTGGCCTGCGCCCTTTTCCATGTCGGACATGAAAAGAAGCGGTATGTCGGCCTTCGCCTGGAGCCTCGGCAGGGTCTGCCGAACCTCCCAGAAATCTCCGCCGAAGAGGATAAAACCGCCTACCCCGGCCTTGACGAGCTTCAGGATGTCGTTAAAATAATCCTTCTCGCCGAGCCTTCCGCCTTCCAGCCGCGGGATTACGCGCTGGAGAAGCATCTTCTGAACTGAAAGACCTTTCAAGTCGAGGTTCATTTATTATACCTTTTGCTCTTTGAGATATATAGTGCGTTATCCGGGGTCTCGGCTATCTCCCCGGCAGGCTTATTTTGCCGAGGATAGCCCTCTTTTTCGCACCCGTCGCGCCGGGGACGTTGGAGGGCGCTCCGGAGATGGTCTCGTTCGCCAACACCGCGAAACATAAAGCTTCCCGCGCCTGCGAAGGCACGCCAAAGTCGTCCGTAAGCCCCACGGGACATGGGAATTTCCCGCCAAGAAGCCTTACAAGGAGCCTGTTCTTCGCCCCGCCCCCGGCAAGGAGGACTCTGTCGATGTCATACCTTGGGAAAACGAACTTTTTGTATGCAATAAATATGCTTTCGGCGGTAAAGGCCGTAAGTGTATGCAGGAGATCCTCTTTTTCCTCGCGCCGGTATCTCTTCAAAAGGCCTTTTGCCATCTCAAGGCCGAAGTATTCCCGCCCGGTGGACTTGGGCGGCTTCTCCCTGAAATAGGGGTCTGACATTAATTCCTTCAGCATATCCGGGATTATTTTCCCACCCGATGCCATTTTGCCGTCTTTATCATATGCAAGCTTCCCACTGCTCATAATTTTAACCGTTTCGTCTATCAACGAGCAGCCTGGGCCGGTATCGAAGCCGATTACGTCTTCCAGCGCCTCCGTGACAACCGTGACATTTGCAATCCCGCCGATGTTCTGGACGGCAAGCGTCCTGCCTTTCTTTCGGAAAAGCGCCCAGTCCGCATACGGCACGAGCGGCGCGCCCTGCCCGCCTGCGGCGATGTCCGCCGGGCGGAAATCCGAAACGGTAACAACTCCCGTCCGGGCGGCGATTACCGCCCCCTCGCCAATCTGAAGCGTGGAACCTGCGCGCCAGGGGCCTGCCGGGATGTGATAGATGGTCTGGCCGTGCGAGCCGATTAAATCAACCTGTTGCGGCGTCAGCCTCGCCTCGCGCGCGGCCTTCAGCGCGGCCCTTGCGAAAAATTCCCCAAGCTCGAAATTCAGCGCGCAAATATCACGCGCGCTTCCCGTGAACGCCTCGGATACTTTTTCCCGGAGCGTCTCAGGGTATGGCGAGCGTGAAAGCCTTAGTAATTCAACCCTTGCGCCCGCGCCAGTCCCCTTGATGCTGGCGACCGCGGCGTCCACGCCGTCGTGAGACGTCCCGGACATGAGTCCGATGACCACTTTACTTTTCAAGGGCGATTTTCTTTAATTTTTCAAAGTCTTCCGCGTTAAAAGCCAGCATCTTGCGGTACTGGGGGTCGAGCGCCTCATCCGGGCGGAAGTTCTGCAAAATCAGCCTGTGTCCCGGTATTTCCCGTTTTATTCTTCTTATAGCGTCCTCGTCGTGCAGGACGGGGACGACGGTCGTGCGAAAAAACACCTCCGCCCGCGCGTTCAGGAGCAGTTTTATGCTTTCTTTTATTGCAGTTACGTCCACCTCCCGCCCCGCCGCGACCGAATATTCCTCGCTGGTCAGCGGCGCCTTTATGTCCATCGCCACAGCCGCTACGAGACCGCTTTCCAGTATTTTTCCAAGGAGTTCCGGCCTTGTGCCGTTCGTATCAAGCTTAACCGGTATGCCAGACAGCCTGAACCGCTCAAGCAGCTCAAGGAGGCCCCCGGAAACGGTCGGCTCCCCGCCGGTTATAACTACACCGTCTATGAAACCCGCGTTTTCCTCTATCCCGGATAGTATCCCGCCTATGGAGATTTCCTCGAAATTATCAGGGGTTAGGACAAGGCCGGCGTTATGGCAATAAGGGCAGCGCAGGTTGCAAGACGGCAGGAAAACAACCGAGACCACCCTGCCTGGCCAGTCGAGAAACGACGCCTCGATAAAGCCTTTTATCAAAGTTTCGGCACCCATTTCCGGTAGTATACATATTTTTATTCGTTTATCAAATATTTTTGATTAAATTGGCGCGCAGGTATGAAAAAATGTCTTCCGGAGGCCAGTCCCGGGCCGCGGCTGCCACATGACTTATTCAGCTTTGGTTTAACCTATGACAGGAAAATGAACTCCTCCGGCTCCCTGAACCCTTCGAGCAGGAGGTAATCACGTATCTGCTCCCTGGCCCCCTTTACGCCCACGGCGCAGAGGATTGGCGTTCCCTTTATTATATCGCCCGGCCAGACGACCGGTATGCCGACGGCTTGAGCCGCTTCGATCCGACTGCATCCGGTATCCGTTGATGTATCAGGACGGTCTGCCGGCCCCATTCGGCTTGAGCCGCAGGCGCGGCCACCGACCTTCTTTCTGTCTATGTCGATAAACTGAACCACATTGAAGCCGGACTTTATGAGTAGCTTCCCCCAGGTCTTGCCGTCACGGCCCGCGCCCCAGACCTGCACGTCCCGTATGCCCTTAAGCCGCCACTCTTTCAGGAAATGGGCCTTTGCCTCGCGGAATTTTTCTGCCGAATAGACCGCGCTCCTCCTGGACAGCCGCCCCTCGCCGTCCCGCCAGAAGAGCAGGGTTTCTGGAACCTTTGCCATTCTGAGTCCGTTCCGGGCGAAACGGAGCCACAGGTCGTAGTCCTCCGGCCAGCCCATGTCGCGATATCCGCCAAGGGCAAGCGCATCGTCCCGCCTGAACATGACCGAGGGGTGCGCGAACGGCGACTCGACAAACAGGTCCCGGTTTATATCTTTCTCCGAAACGGCGGAATTCAGCCAGCTCTCGTAATGGAGCATCCCGTCCTTAAGCCGCCTTCGGGGGAATGTCCGGACAAGCGAGCCGAGCAGGGCGCAGTCGGGATTCTTTTCCATGTAAGAAAGCTGCAATTCCAGCCGCCGGGGAGAGCATACGTCGTCCGCGTCCATCCGCGCGATATAGGGGGCCCTTGCTTCGGCGATTCCGGCATTAAGCGCGCCGACAATGCCCGTCGGGGGCAGGTGAATGATTTTAATGCGCCTGTCCAGCAGGTATCCGTTTCCGGACCAACCCTCTCCCGGCGTTCGACCCGTCGGAACGGGTACGCGCCACCCTCTCCCATTCGAGGGAGAGGGTAATAAGCCGCCACCGTCGTCCACGATGACAAGCTCGAAGTCCCGCATAGTCTGCATCAGGACGCTTCTCACCGCAGGAACGAGCGTTTCTCCGACCGAAGCGGCTCCAGCCGCTTTCACCGGCATGACAACTGATACTTTCGGGATCATTTTTGGCGCTTTTCGTCCAATGCGGCTCCAGCCGCAAGCCGCCCTCTCCTGATAAGCTTCAGGCCGTAGAGCATGAACAAAAGCATAAAGCCGATGTTGATGAGATGCGTGGCGAAACCGGTGGCGATGGCCTCCGTCTTCGACACGCCGAGCGCGACAAGCAGCAGCGTCCAGAATGACTCTATCGTCCCGAAGCCGCCGGGGCTGTGAATCGGGAGATTGGTGAAGAGGGTGAACGATGTGGTAATGAAGATTATTTCGAGGAACGTGAGGTCAAGCCCTATGCCGCGATACAGTATGAAGCTCGACCCGTAAAGCAGAGTCCATGTCAGGAGCGTAGCCAAGAGCGAAAGCGCGATTGTAGACCTGGATTTTATCACCTCCGCGCCCTTGAAGACCTTTTTCACGTTATTCATCAGGGCGTTGTTCATAAGCGGCCCTTCGCGGAAAAAGGCCGGAAGGGCCGAGTAAACCTTGCGCGAGCGGCCCAGCAGGACAAGCAGCGCGGCGGCGGCGAAGAACAACCCGCCCGCCCAGGGCAGAAGGTCTCTGAAAAACGGCGGGACGTGCGGAAGGGATCTGAAGGACAGGAAGAAAAGACCAACCACGACCATGAAATCCAGCGCCTTGCCGAGCACGAGCGCAGCCGCGCCGACGGGATACTCTATGCCGTATTCCTTCTTGACGAGATAAAGAAAAGAGAACTCTCCGGAGCGAAGCGGCATGAAGCCTATAGCCGCCGTATGCACGGACTCTATGGAAAAAAGTCCGCCCAGTGTCGCCCTGTCCCGGAGCAGTATCTTAAACCTCAAGGCGCGGGAGAAATGCCCCAGTATGAAAAGTGCGAATGCTGCGAGCAGGTAAACAGGCGGGACCCTCAGAAGTGCCGTGAAGACCTCGCGCACGTTTATCTGGCGCATGAGGTATACGACGAGCAGGGTGGAGACGAGGACTAAGACCGACTTCTTGAACATCAGCCGCCCTCGTGCGGGGCAACGGATTTCTTGTCGCTCCCGAGATACATAAGGGGCGAATTTTCCCCCGTGAAGCAGCCCACCGGGTCTCCCTTTATTATGAGGATCGCCGTCTCGACGTCATAATACCTGCCGTATCTCTGCCACCGGCCCTGCGGCGGCATCCACGAAAGCTGCCATTGCTGCTCGTTGTCGATGAAGCTTAGCTTCGCAACGGGCGTTTTGGTCCAGTCGTCTTCCCCGGAACACGCGCTGTCCCGTGGGCGCGAGTCGTATATGTAGAAGGCGAATTTATCCTTCTCGATTATATATTTCTGTCTGCCCGGCTCAAGCGGCGTAAAGGCGCCGGAAAGGTCTTTTATAACCCGCTCTTCCATCAGTTTTCTTCGTCTTTCCTGCATTGTCACCTCAAGTTTTTATCGTCATCTCCCACAGGACGGGTCCGGGAGGCCGAACCCTCCGGATGCGAAAGAAAGCCCCCTACACGCCCCAATGCACCTTGCGGAAAGCTCGCAGGCGACGCACGTCTTCGGCAACTCCGTAATCTCCGCCCTGAGTTTCCTGCGCGCCTCGCCCGCCCATATGTCCTTCAAGCTTTCATCCTTCACGTTCCCAAGCGGGAAGGGTAGCGTCGCGCACGGATAGACCGTCCCGTCAGCAGCGATGAACGCTATTGAGTCCCCCGCCTGACATCCGGCGTATTCCGTCCTGCCGAGCCCCGGCAGATCAAGGGCCTCGTGCAGGAAGAGGTCGTGCACAAGGAGCCTGGCCTTATCCCCATACGGCGCAAGCAGTGTCTCCAGGCCGCGCTTAAGATATTCCCGGTCGGATTTGTCGAGGATGAAACGGGAAACTGAGTGGGAGGGTAAACCCGGCTTATCCGCGACGCCGCAATATGCATTAACGAGGTTCGGGTTGGCAATGGAGAATATTCTTATCCCCACGGCAAGGCCCTCGCGGACGGTTTCCAGAAGTCCGCCAAGCTTCCCTTTCTCCGGGACTACCGTAAGAGACAGCGCAACCCCCGCAGGCGCGCTTCCGAGGATTGTGGTAGACTTCTGAATATCGCGCTCCGAAGGATTATAAAGGTCAAGTCCCTTGATTCCTGCCGCCGCATCCCAGCCCGTGAATGAGTCAGGCGAGGCTATGGAGAGCGTGGTGTGCGCGTATGGGGCCGATATCCCCGCAATTTCCGCCGCCATATCAGACGGCGGACGGATTGTAATGTAAAATACCCTTAATGCAATAAGCTCTTCCGCCACCCTGAGAGCGCGTTCCCGCGAGATGCCGGGTTCAAGGTCCAATTCCCACAATACCCTTACGGGCGCCGAAAGCAGGCCGGTTTTCTTTGACATTTTGTATATTTTATTTCAATAGCCCGGCAAAAGCAAAAAGATTCTGTAACGGAAAAAATCGAAAACAGCGTTTTTTTATTTTATTCTGAAAAATTAATGTTATAATTTTCAAAGTCTATGAAAATTCGCCTATGGCTATTCATAATCGTTATCACCCTGGCGGTCTTCATAATCGACGCCCTGACGCCTCCTGGCATGGCCGTATGGCTTGGCTATATCCTACCGCTCTTTATTGCCGCCAAGAACTTCCCGAAAAAAGGTGTATATCTTTATACGGCCATACTCTCGGTCCTGGTTATCCTGGGCACGGTCCCGCTGTCCGCGTTTCTATCTCCGGATATCGCGTTTAACCGCATCGCCGGAATACTCGCGGGCTGGGTGGCCACGATACTCCTTCTCCGGCAGAGGGAGCGCCAGGAATCTATCCAGGACATGGACGAAAAATTCCGGACGCTGCTGGAGGAATCTCCGGTGGGGAATTTCCTGGTTCAGAATGGGCATTTTGAATTTTTCAATAACAAGATACCGGAAATCCTCGGATATACAAGAGAAGAGCTTCTTGAAATCGGCAACGTGATGAACCTCGTATACCCGGAGGATCTGGACAAGGCGCGGAAGATAATGGATGATTTTTCCGGCAAAAATGGCGCCCAGAAGAGTTTTGAAATCAGGAGCGTCCGGAAGGACGGCGTGATAATCCCGGTGGAAATGTTGACCATAGTAACGGAATACAGGGGAAAGCCGGCCATAATCGGCATAGTAATGGACATCTCAGGCCGCAAGGATATGGAAAAGCGGCAGCATGATTTCATAGCCATGATGACGCACGACCTGAAGTCTCCTCTCACTACCATACTCGGCTACTCCGATATCCTTATAAGCAGAAAAAAACTGGAACAAGATGTCCTGGATATGGTGGAATCAATACGAAGAAACGGGAACAAGATACTGAATATGGTGAACTATTTCCTGACAGTTTTCAAGATGGAGGCAGGAGAGCTCAGGGTTCGCCTTGCGCCTGAGGATCCTGCGGAAATAATAAAGGAACTGGGAGGAAATTTCACGGCCCTCGCCGCCAAAAAGGGCATCTCTCTGAAGGTTGAGTTTACGCCTATGGAAAAAACCTGGCTTGACCGGTCATACATGGAGCGGGCTATTTCCAATCTCATGGAGAACGCGTTTAATTATGCCGGCCCTGACGGCGCTGTGAGTCTATCCGCCTACAGCGGTATCAGGGAGATGGATGGAAGGAGAAAGAACCGCGGTTTCCTTGCCATATCCGTAAGCGACACCGGCCCCGGGATACCGCCGGAGGAGATAGGCAGAATATTCGACAAGTATTACCAGATGGAAACAAAGGCAAACGGAGGGGCGCGCGGCTCCGGCCTGGGGCTCGCGGTAGTGAAGGCCGTGGCGGAGGCTCACGGCGGCAGGGCGGCTGTTGAAAGCGTTCCTGGAAAAGGGTCCTCTTTTAAAATCTTCCTGCCTCTGAGGGGGGCGGCGTAACATCCCTTTTCTCGCGGTTCATTTCTGATTCTTACGGCAAAAAGCCCCGGAGGCATACCGCCGGGGCTTTAAAGTTTTTTGGTTTTATTTTTTGGTTACGCCCTCATAACATTCGAAGCCTGAGGGCCTTTCGGTCCTTCGGTTATCTCAAATTCTACCTGCTGTCCTTCCTTCAGGGTTTTATACCCGTCCATGTTAATGGCCGAGAAATGAACAAACACGTCCTTGCCGGAATCCTGCTCAATAAACCCGTATCCCTTGCTGTCGTTGAACCATTTCACTTTCCCTATCACGTCCTGTCCTCCTTCCGCGACTTCAGGATCCAAGGGCTAAAGCCGGTGTTCCTCGATAGAACTGCTTCCCGTCTCGCGCCCCGCCTGCCGTCCTTACCTCCGGCCTGCCCGGAGTAACGCTTATAATACGCCGCAACGTGCTGCCTTTTGCGGCACCTCCAATGCCTGAAAATCAAGCTTAGTTGTTAATTTATCAGGGGTTTTAGGGGCTGTCAATAGCCCCAAAGGGTTACGTTTTGAAGTGAACTGTTTGAAATATAAGGGGAAAATGCTAATTTAACGCCGTGCAAAAAAATTTCAAATTTTTTTACTTCTTATTTAACAATAAGTTACGTGAAGGAATCCCTCCGCAGCACCTCGCGCTCCCTGCCGCCTTCTTTCTTGGGGCCCACTATGCCGTCATCCTCCATCATTTCCATCATTCGGGCCGCTGTGGGATAGCCTATCCTCATACGCCTCTGAAGTAGCGAAGCCGATGCCTTCCCGGCGTCCTGGACAATCTGGACGGCCTGGAAATATTTAGCGTCCCTTGCGCCGTCGTCGGTCTGTTCTTCTGAGGCTTTTTTCGCATCGTAAGCCGGCGGGTTGATTGCGGAGAATGCGTCGTATTTCGGCTTCGCCTGTTTCTTCAGGAAATCCACGACACGCCTTATCTCATCCTCGGATACGTAGGATCCGTGTACGCGCACAAGCTTCGACGACGCGGGCGGTAGGAACAGCATGTCTCCCTTTCCGAGAAGCGCCTCCGCCCCGTTCGCGTCGAGGATGGTGCGGGAATCCGTCTTGGACGAGACCTGGAAGGAAATCCTTGCCGGGAAGTTTGCCTTTATTACGCCGGTTAATACATCCACCGACGGCCTCTGCGTCGCAAGTATCAGGTGAATGCCCGACGCCCTCGCCATCTGCGCAAGCCGGGCTATCGAGTCCTCCACTTCCTTTGCCGCGACAATCATCAGGTCCGCAAGCTCGTCTATGATTACGACGATGTAGGGCAAGGTCCCGTCGTCGTTTATTACGGCCTCTCGCCGGGGTTCCTTATCCTCGCTTTCCACACCCAGGCGCGGATGCTTTTTCTCCTCAAGGAGCTTCTGGTTGAAACCTTCTATATTGCGCACGCCCTTCTCGGCAAGCAGCTTGTAGCGCTCTTCCATCACCACCACCACCCGCCGAAGCGATGCCGCCGCCCGGCGCGGCTCGGTAATAACCGGCTCAAGCAGGTGCGGGATTCCGTCGTAGACGGAGAGCTCGAGCCGCTTCGGGTCAACCATCAGGAGCCTCAGTTCGCGCGGCTTTGCGGACATGAGAAGGCTCACGGTCATTGTATTTACCGCGACCGACTTGCCGGAGCCTGTTGCCCCGGCCACAAGCAGGTGCGGCATTTTGGCCAAGTCGGATGTCATCGGAGAGCCGTAAATGTCCTTTCCGAGCGCGAGGTTCAGGGGAGACTTGGCTTTTATAAATTCCTGCGAGGACAGAATCTCCTTGACGAACACCTCTTCCCTCACGTTGTTCGGTATCTCCACGCCAACAGCCGCCTTACCGGGCAGGGGCGCGACAATACGCACGGATTCCGCCCGCATCGCGAGGGCAAGGTCGTCGGAGAGGGTTGAAATCCTGTTTACCTTCACCCCCGGCGCCGGCTCGAATTCATACATCGTAACCACCGGCCCCGGATATACCTGCGCCACCTTCCCCTCGACGCCGAAGTCCTCAAGTTTTTTCTCGAGTATCGACGAGCTCATGATAAGCGAGTCCTTATCCGCGCGCTTTCTGCCGGAGGGCGGGTCGTTCAATAGACTTAGCGGCGGGAGGGCGTAATCCCTGTCCGGGCCTGTGAACGGCAGGGCTTCCTGGAGCCTTTCAACTGCGGGGTTTTTGAGTGCGCGCGGTTCCTTCGGCACGACCACCTCCGGCGGCGTAGGGGCTTCGGCCTCGTCGAGCTTCTCCAACGCCTCGCGCTTTATTTTTTTCTCGGCGCGCAGCGCAAAGAACCTTTTTAAACTGTCGCTGACGGCTATAACGGCGGATTTTACAGACAGTATGATGGACATGAGCGATACGGTGGTAGACAGCACCAGCGCGGACAGAAGCACCGTGACCGTAAGGATATAGGAACCCGCCCTGCCGAAGAAATCGAGCATCCTGGCCGTTGCGGCCTCGCCTATCCAGCCGCCCGCGCGTATGCCGCCGAACGAGAGATAGTCGTATCTAAGTTTAAGGAGCGAGGATAGCGAGACGATTACGAGCAGGCCGCCAAAGACCTTCAGGGCGCGGTATCGGCGCTCCTTCTGCATGAAACGGTTTATGCCGTATACCAGGGCATAAAAAGGAATAAGAAACGCACCGCCGCCGAAGAGCTGAAAGAAAAAATCTGAAATAAAGGCCCCAAAACGGCCAATCAGGTTATGGAAGGAACTGTGGCCTGAGTATGCGCCCCAGGAAGTGTCTAACCGGCTGTAGGAAAAAAGGGACAGGCCGATTATAAGCGAGACGGCAATTGAAACGATGCCGAATAACTCGCCTCTTCTCGTGCCGTTACCCGCCCCGGCCCTGACTGCCTTCCTCCCGGCCATAACCACCCCTCAAGCTCAAGTCTCCGATGCGCTAAACATAAT
>DAHWTK010000053.1 GCA_027328825.1 Nitrospirota bacterium | reverse complement strand
AGCTTGCGGCGGCGGCGGTCATAGAAGCCACGGCAAGGCTCATTCCGGGCGTCCTGGGGGACGAGGAGTCCGCCGGGCTCGATTCCTTCTACGAAGGCCTTCTGGACTACCCGCACTATACGCGCCCGGCTGATTACCGTGGTATGAAGGTGCCGGAGGTGCTGATGAGCGGGAACCACGCCGAGATACGCCGCTGGCGGCGCAAAGAGGCGCTCCGGGCGACAATGCAGAAAAGGCCGGACCTGCTTGATAAAGTTACGCTGTCGGATGAGGACAGGAAGCTGATAGAGGAACTGGAAAAAGAAAATTAGAGGCCGGGGAAAAAACTGTCATTCCGAGCGGATCCGAGGAATCTACAGTCGAATTTAAAAACTTACTGTGGGTCCCTCGACTGCGCTCGGGACGACAATGCAAGGTAAAAATTTATACATCGCCCTTATCCACTACCCCGTCAAAAACAAAAACGGGGAGGTGGTTTCCACAGCCATTACGAACCTCGACCTGCACGATATGGCGCGGACGGCGAAGACATACGGGGTGGCCGGTTATTATATAATAAACCCGATGGCCGCCCAGAGAGAGCTTGCCGAGAGGATAATAAGGCACTGGATCGAAGGCTTCGGCGCAGGCTATAACCCGAACCGTGGCGAGGCGCTTCGCGTCATAAAAATTGTGCCGGAGTTCAAAGACGCGCTTCTTGAAATAGAACGGGAAACCGGGACAAGGCCCAAAGTCATGGCGACGGCGGCGAGAGACATGGGCGGAGAAGACGCAGGCTATAAAGAAGGCCAGCCGGATATGAATGGAACTGGTGGCTGCGGGGTTATAAGTTTCGCCCAGGCGCGGGAGGTCTTAAAAAACAGCCCTTCCGTAATCGCCTTCGGGACGGGCTGGGGACTGACGGATGAGTTTATCGACTCATGCGACTTCCGGCTCCCGCCAATACGCGGCGCGGGCGAATATAATCACCTGCCGGTTCGTTCCGCCGCAGCGATTATTCTTGACAGGCTGGTGGGAGACCGGTAATAATAGACGGCTCGAAAATACGGACAACGAACCATGAACACGGGTTTTTTTATAAGGAGGTTTAAGCAAAAATGAATATCCTGGATTCCATAGAAAAAGAACAGATGAAGAGCATCCCCGAATTCGCCATCGGGGACACGCTGAAGGTGTCGCTCAAGGTAAAGGAAGGCGACAAGGAACGCATACAGGTCTTTGAGGGCGTCTGCATCGCCAGAAACGGCGGCGGTATCCGCGAGACCTTCACTGTGCGCAAGGTAAGCTACGGCGAGGGCGTGGAGAGAATCATCCCGCTTCATTCCCCGCTTATCGCAGAGATAAAGGTCGCCAAGCGCGGCAAGGTGGCGCGGGCGAAGCTTTTCTATCTGCGTGAGCTCTCCGGAAAGGCGACGAGGATAAAGGAGAAGGAATTTAAAGTCGAAGGCGCTGGGAAAGCCGAAGCCACGGCGAAAAAGGCAAAGGCCGAGAAGCCCGAAAAACCGGCAAAGGCTGAAAAGCCGGCAAAGCCGGCCAAGGCCCCGAAGACCGCGAAGGCGAAGAAATAAACGGGCAGTAATTTATGTCATCGAATAAAAAACAATCCGGTTTCGATTTTGGGGATGGCGTTCTGCCATCCCTTTATTTTTTCGAGACGGACCTGGCCGGTCAGGGATATGCCATGATTGCCGGGGTTGACGAAGCGGGCCGCGGGCCGCTTGCGGGGCCAGTGGTAGCGGGCTGCGTAATCCTTCGTCCCGGCCAGGTAATCCCGGACGTGAACGACTCGAAAAAGCTTACCGAACGCGAGCGCGACAGGCTCTGCAAGACAATATGCGCCGAGGCGTTCGATTTCGGGGTAGGCATTGTCGAGGCGGGCGAGATAGACGAAATCAATATCTATCAGGCCGCCAGGAAGGCTATGTTGCTGGCCGTACAGGACCTTAAAGCGCCCCCGGATTTCATACTCCTCGACGCTATGAGCATAGAGATTGACATACCCCAGCGTTCGCTCATAAAGGGCGATGCGAGGAGCGCGTCCATTGCCGCGGCGTCGATTGTCGCAAAGACGACCCGCGACCGCATCATGATCCGCTACGACATGGAATACCCCGAATACGGCTTTGCAAGACACAAGGGTTACGGCGGTAAAACGCACCTCGATGCCCTTAAAGAGCACGGCCCATGCCCTATCCACAGGCGCTCCTTCCGGGGCGTGGTCAACCCGACGGCCTGAAATTCCCGTAGATTCAGGGAAATCCTGCCCGAATTTGCCTTATTTGCTTTTAATTGTTACAATATTAAACAATAAATAATTACAGTAGATTCTTCGCATCGCTCAGAAATGACAAGGGGGATTGTATCTGCTCGATTTTTTTTGATTTCCGAGGGGGGATATGGAATATTTCGACATCATAAACGAAAAGGGTGAGGTAGTCGGGAAGGCGCTCCGGAGCGAGTGCCACGGGAATCCGGCGCTTGTCCACCGTGCGGCGCATGTGCTGGTATTCAACAAGAAAGGGAAGCTTCTGCTGCAACTGCGCTCGAAGGACAAGGACATACAGCCCGGCAAGTGGGATACATCCGTAGGCGGGCACCTGGGCGTCGGGGAAAGCTACGAGCAGGCGGCGCTTCGGGAGATGAAGGAAGAGCTTGGGGTGGATCCGCCGGAACTTGAGCACCTGTACGACTACCCCATGCGGAACGAGATAGAATCGGAGAACATACGAAGCTTCATGACCCGACACGAAGGGCCGTTCAAGCCGCAGGCGGAGGAGATAGACGAGATTAAATTCTGGAGCCTCGAAGAGATTGCTTCATCCATCGACACGGGCGTCTTCACGCCGAACTTCGAGACGGAGTTCCGGATGCTCGCGCTCTTCTTCAAGAAATCGGAAGACAAGTCGCTTCACTAATTTCTCGCTCTCTCCCGGCGGGAGAGAGCTGGACAGGGTGAACCAGTGAGCTCCGCATACCTTGGGACGCTTGAAACGGCGGACCCGCTATATTCTTATCTTACCGGGGAAGTCATGCCGAGGGTCAGGCTCGACGTCAGGAACCCGACCTTCCACGTAAGCCGCCTGTCCGGTTCAAACCTTGTATACCGCTACCAGGAAAGCATGTCCCGGTTGAATTTCATCGGGAAGTTCTATACCTCGGCAGAGGCCGCGAAAGGGCCCAGGCTGATAGGCGAGTATCATAACCTCAGGAAGGCGCGGGCGCTTGGGCTGACGGGGCCTCCGAACCGGGTCGTCCGGCCTCTTGGGAGCGAGAAAAGACTGGGACTCGGGCTGCTGGAGGAATACGTGGACGGGCGGGATCTCGACCACTACATAAGGCGCGCCGCCTTCGAGGGAAGACACGACAGGCTCAGGGCGCGGCTTTCCGACCTGGCCTTTTTCCTCTCGGAGTTCCACAAAAGGACTACCTCGGACTTTCCTCTCTCGCTCGGGCATTCGTCCGATTATTTTGAACGGATACTCGCAAAGCTCGCGAAGAAAGGGCTTGTGGACGAACACCTGGGAAGGGTGTTCGGGAAACTCAAGGAAGCCTGGCTTGAAAGAGACTACATGAAAAACGACCGCCGCGTGCTGGTCCACGGGGACGCGACGCCGACCAATTTCATCTTTCCCGACAGCCGGGGATGCATAGCCATAGACCTCGAGAGAATGAGGCCGGATGACCGGATGATGGATGTAGGGATGATATGCGGAGAGCTTAAGCATTCATTCCTCTGGCGCACGGGCAATAGATACGCCTCCGAGGAGCATATCGGGCATTTTTTAAGCGAGTATTCCGGACATTTCGGCCAGCCGGACAAGGTCTTCCGTAGTATAGCGCGCAGAAACCCATTTTATATGGCCCTGACGGAGCTTCGCATAGCCAGAAACTCGTGGCTCGACCGCGAACACAGAAGAAGACTTGTCTGTGAGGCGCGGGAATGCCTCGCCTGGGGGCTAAAGCTTTCGTGAACCTCTCTGGAGGATATAATCTTTGAGCGTAAAGGCCCTCGTGTTCGACCTCTACGGGACACTTGTCAATATCCGCACGGACGAGCAGGACCCGATGCTGTACTCCGAGCTCAGCAAGTTCCTCTCTTACAGCCATGTGAATATATCCCCGGAAGAATTGAAAGAGGAGTATTTAAAGGGTGTAAGACGGTCGTTGAGCGCCGGGAAGGAACAATACCCGGAAGTCGACGTGCGCAGCATATTTACGGGGATTGTAGGGGCGAGGCGCGAGGGCAGGGCGGAACCTCGCACGGCCCTCATTGCGGCAAGGCTTTTCCGTTCGCTCTCGCGTAAGAATTTCGAGCCGTTTCCCGGAATTTACGGTATGCTGGAGCGGCTGCGGGAGCAGTTCCCAATGGCGCTCCTCTCGGACGCGCAGAGGTGCTTCACGGAGCCGGAGATAAACCAGCTCAAGCTCGGGTGGTTTTTCGACCACATATTCCTGTCCTCGGATTACGGCTTCAGAAAGCCCGACCCAAAATACTTCCGCATGGCCATCGACGCACTCAAACTGGCGCCTGAGGAGACTTTATACGTTGGAGACAACGCCTTCCGCGACCTCTGGGGCGCAAAGAAAGCCGGAATGCGCATGGCGCTCGTGAGAAGCGAAGTCCGTGAATACGACGGCATGAAACCGGATATCTATCTCGACGAAATAGCCTCCCTCGAGCAGGCAATCGCGGATATGTTATAATTTAGAAAAGGGAGACAGGGCGTTGTGTGATTGGAGGTTTGCAATGGTAAGGTCTATCGGCCGGGACGAACTGAGGCGGAAGCTACATGAATCTCCGGGCAGGGTGATACTTGTAGACGTCCGGGAGAGAGGCGATTACGAGAAGGAACACATAAAAGGGGCCATATCGATACCCATTTCGGAGCTGTCCATGCGAGTCCAGAAGGATTTCGGCAAGGATATGGAGATTATAGTCTACTGCGGCGCCTTCGAGTGTACACTTAGCACCAAGGCCTCCGAGATTCTCCTGAACATGGGATACGAAAACGTCATGGAGTACGAAGGTGGGCTTATGGACTGGAAAGTCGCGGGTTTCCTGACGGAAGGGCCCGAACGTCTCGCAGCATAAGATAAAATTCTCTTTCAACCCGCCCCTGAGGGCGAGTTTTTTTTGCCTTTTCAGACCCCCTACAAAATCAAGAAAATTATGGACAAAAAGCGGGCTTAGTGGTAGATTATCTATCGCCTTACGTAGAAACGCTTTTTGAAAGAAGGAGCCGCCATGTTTGCGAAACGCCTGGTAAAGATATTCATTCCGTTTCTGATAGCGGGGGCCGTTCTCGCCGGGACCTCCCATGCCGCGAATGCATTCAGAAATGTCTCGGTCGGCCAGCCTGCCCCGGATTTCACCCTCACGGACAACTCCGGCAAGGACTACTCCCTTTCATCCTTCGCGGGAAGGATTACGCTGGTTATATTTATAAGGCCGGACCAGAGCGGCTCCGTCCGCGCAATGAAGATTCTTCAGAAGATATATCCGGAGTTTTCATCCAAGGGCGTCGAGTTCCTGGCGATAGTCTCGGAGGCCGACCAGAAAAACAACATACCCGTCCTGGTGCAGAAGGAAAATATCGCCTTCCCGGTTTTATACGACGCCAATCGCAAGGTGTACGGGGCCTGGGGCACAATACTCTACCCCACCACAGGCATAGTCGGGAAGGACGGCAAGCTTGCAGTCCAGGTGCCGATGTGCGACTGGAAATACAAGGATACGGTAGTCGGCAACCTCCGGCTTGCCCTTGGCGAAATAAGCAGTAAACAACTGTACGACGAGCTTAACCCTAAGGCCAACGAAACCGTCGCCCCCGCCCTGGCCAAGGCGGAGCGGCACATGATGCTGGCGGAAGACCTGATGAAACGCCGGATGTATACGAACGCCTGCAATGAGCTCGACGCCGCGGTGAAGTCCGCTCCGGACCTCACTGAGGCGCATGTAAAATACGGCTTCGCCCTTCTGAGCAAGGGGGATACGAGAAAGGCCGACGAACAGTTCAGCCTGGCGCTCAAGCAGGAGCCGAAATCGAACGAGGCTAAGACGGGGCTTGGTTCCTGCCTTGTGGCGCAGGGGCAGGTAGACAAGGGCATCGCGATTCTGACGGAAGCGTCGAAGCTTAATCCGCAGCCTGCCCGCGCGTATTTCGAGCTTGGCAGGGCGTACGAGAAAAAGGGCGCTTTCGACAAGGCGGCTAAGTATTACAGAAAAGCCGCGGAGAACCTCGCCAACTGGTAGGGTTTAAGAAAATAGATGTCAGAAGAAAAGGATGGCGCTTTTAAAATAATGGCGGGAACCTTTGCGGGGCCTGCCGTTTTTTTTGGGTCTTTCGCGGTATATCTGCTCACGCTTGCCCCGGAGGTGACATTCTGGGATTGCGGAGAGCTGAGCACCGCCGCATGGTCCCTCGGAATCCCGCACCCTCCGGGATACCCACTGTACTGCATTATCGGAAAGCTGTTTACCTTTCTGCCCTTCGGAAGCATTGTCTACAGGCTGAACGTCATGTCCGCCGTCTTTGCATCCGGAGCCGTATACATACTTTTCCTCATGATTAAAAAGGCCCTTCGCGGGATGCCTTCTGCGGAATGGCTGTCAGCCGCCGCCGCGCTGTCTTTTGCATTTTACAGCTATTTCTGGGGCGTCTCCGTCGTGGCCGCCGTACGCACCCTTTCGACGTTTCTTCTTGCGCTGACCGCATATCTCCTGCTTTTGTTCGAGGAATCCGAGGACATCAGGTGGCTCTATCTCTCAACGCTTTCCCTTGGGTTTTCGCTTGTAAGCCACGAGAGCGCATATTTCGTCATACCGGCATTTGTTCTTTACCTCGTATCCCGCCGCCGCACCAGAAAGGCAAATGTGTTACTGGTATCCGTCAGCCTCTTCATGCTGGCGTGGTCTGCATTCCTTTACGACCCCATTCGCGGACACGCCGGGCCGCTTATCGACATAGGCAGGCCGGACACTCTCAGGAATATCATGTGGGTACTGAAGTGGGACAGCTACGGCAGTATGCTCAGATCGACCATGTTGAACATATCGTCGTTTTTCACGGGTACAAAAATTGTCGCCGGATTTGCGGCGCTTGGCATCTCGGCAGGGCTTATTTACCTGCTCAGGAAACGACGATGGCTTATGTTCATGATAATCGCCGGGACATCGTTTTATTTCTGCATGACGTTTCTTACCATCAGCGCAATCGCGGTAAGGAAGATGGGGCTTCTCGACAAATACTATAACCCGGTATTCATTTTCCTTGTCCCAGTGCTGGCCGCGGGGTTATCGTTTCTGTGGGAGAAGCTGCCGACAAAGAACAGACTGATACCCGCATCTTGCGCGCTTTTGCTTTCCGCGCTACCGGTGTTCCTTCTCGTTTCCAATTACAAGGCGCTCGATAACTCGAAGAATTTCTTCGCATACGACCTTGCGGGTAACGAGCTGAATTCAACAAGGCCGTTTTCCGCGATATTTTCCTGGGGGGACAACGGCGTATTCCCTGTGTGGTACAGACAGGGTGTCGAGAAATACCGGGACGACGTGTTTTTTGTACACGCGGAGCTTTTGTCATACGACTGGTACATGCAGGACTGCCAGGCCGGGATGTACGCGAGATACGGCATTCCTTTCTCGCCGCGCGCCTCTCTTTCGGACCTGCGAAGCAACGTGGACGGCATGGCCAAAAGGCTTAAAAAGAAGACCTCCGTTTATTTCGATTTTTCTTCGGCGACCCAGTTGAAGATACCCATGACATCCCTTATACCGCAGGGTGTAGCCTGGATGCTGCCCCCGGGAAGGCCCAGGCCGCTCGGCAGGATATGGGGGCTTTATAATCTCAGGGGCGCAATCGACGACAGCACGAACAAGGCCTTCGCCGTGGAGGGCGTATTGAATATTTACGCATGGGAAGCGGCTATATGGTCCCAAGCGACATCGCGCCCGACAGAGGCTTTGAAGGCCTATTTCATCGCAAAAAAACTCGGCTTTAATAACGAGCTTCTGGACAAGTGGGCGGTTTCGCTGCAAAAGAAGCTCGAAAGTGTTGGCAAATAGATGAGCTTTTTCGCTCAGCGCTGGTTTTATGCTTGAGTCGGGGGTTTACAGGCCATAGTCTATGTAATAAATGCCATGAGTATATAAATATATTTTTATGTCCGCCAGAAATTGGCCATAGGCTAACCTAAAAATATAATTCTTAGCGTATTCAATAAATTACGAGTTAAATCGAAACGACTCTCCTTTGTATCTAAACCCGGGAGGGAGGTGGTAAATGTGTGTTTTAAGATTCTAACTATAAGATTTTATTCGAGTTTTACACCGTAGCGTTTAATGGATGGAGGCGAGGCATGAGCTAATCGACAATAAAAATGGGAGACTCTGTTTTTTATAAGGGGCATGGGAATTGCATCACTGGCAGGTTGTGCGAGGGTATCTTAATAGTAAAAATCCTTGAAATGGATTTTTTTATAAGTTTGGAGGTAGGAAAATGAGGGCTGGGTACATTGCAAAGTCGATGTTGTTTGCAGTGGTTTTCGGAGCGCTTCTCGCAGGCTCGGTGTCCGCTTTTGCCGGAAGTGTTCAGTTTATGGGCGGCTATCCGAAACTTGAGGGTAAGACCGTCCTGATGCAGTGGCTTCCCGTTCCGGGAGCGTCGGGATACAAGGTTTACAGGTCGGAAGGGCGCATGAAGGCCAGGATCATAGGCGAGCCTAAGGTCAACAGGTTCATAGACAAGAACCTTCCGGCAGGCAAAACCCTGCATTATTACATATCTGCTGTCGTCGGCGGAAAAGAGAAGTCAAAGACCGCCGCATGGTCCGTAACCACCGCCGCCAATGCGCCTAAAAAAGTCTTCATTCCCCTCAGGGTGCCAAGGCTCGCCGGCCTGCACCTGAAGCAGGAACCGGGAAACCAGTATTCCGTGGGCATAAGGTGGGACAATGCCGTGGGCACCAATTTTGTCGGCGTAAATATTTACCGTTCCACGGTAAAGGGCAAGGATTACGCCCTGATAGGCTCCTCTTCCAGCGACATGTACAGTGATAAAAGCGTAAAACCCGGCATAACGTACTACTATGTCGCAACATCGGTGGACAGCCAGTTCAACGAGACAAAGTATTCCAACATGCTTTCCGTGTCGATACCCTCTCCCGCAAAAGTGGTGGCCGAGCAGAAGCAGGCCGAGAAGGAAGCCGAGCCGACCCCTATGAGGCCGGCCAAGCTCCTCTTTACAATACCCGGCGCAGAAGACGCGAAAAACAAAAACGCAAATCCTTACATGGCCATGGATGTTGCGGTTGACGAAGCCGTCGGGCACATATACGTTACGTCTCAGATGTACGGCGGCGTGATCGTATACGACATGAACGGCAAATACCAGTTCGGCATACGCAAGGACGGCGTGGACGGGCATCAACATTTCGGCACGGCGATGGGTGTTGCAGTGGGCCGGGACGGCAATATTTACGTGTCCGATTACAGCGGTTCGACAATAAGCATATTCGATTTTACCGGCAAGCCAGTCGGGACCATAAATGTAGACGACTCGAAGATACATCAATACGTTAAGGACGACAGGACGTATGCCCGGAACCACAAAATCTCCATTGCAGGAGACGGAAGAATTTATATAACCGACCCGGTTATCAACGGCGTACACGTATATGACGCCGACAACAGGCATCTGTATGACTGGGTGGGGGCAAAATCCGAAAAAGAAAAGAGGATATACCACGATAAGCTCCTGATTAACGGTCCGGCATATTCCGCGGTATTGAAAAACGGCGACTTGGCTATTGTCGATTCCGGAATGGCGAGAGTTGAAGTGCTTGACAGGAATGGCGACCTTAAAAACTACATAGGAAAATACGGCGACGGCGTCGGCGAGTTTTATTTCCCGTCAGGGGTTGCCGTGGATAAGAAGGGTGATATTTTTGTAGCGCTGGGAATGTCGCCGAACATACAGGTATTCAGCCCGGAAGGCAAATTTCTCTACGCGCTCTGCAATGAAACAAAGAACGGGCCATTGCCGATCCCGGCATCGAACGGCATAGCCATAGACAGCCATGACAGGCTCTACGTAACCGAAGGACTGGCGGGCAAGGTAGCGGTATTCCAGCTTCAGGAGCAGACCGTGAACGTCACGCCGCCAGTGAAGTAATAGTTATCGGGAGTTTTCTGCATATCGAGAGATTTGGAATTCGTATATTTTGACAAGGGAGGGAGGTGAAATTAATTAGTTTTTGCTTTTTTCTGATGTGTTTATAAGATAAACCGAAACAAATGGGAGAGTAGAGATGAAAAGATTATTAACGGTTCTGATCGCGGCGGCGGTAACGCTTACAGCCTACCCGGCGTTCGCGATGATTCTGGGGTCGCCGCATGACTTCACGGGCCAGGCCGGCGCTGGCGGCTACGTATACGGCACCTGCGATATGTGCCATGTGCCGCACGCCGCAAAACAGAGAAAACGTTTGTGGAACAACACCACCATCACCAGCATAGCAGGTGCCAACAACTGGAGCAGATCTCCTCACGGTGTTGAACTGCTCTGCGCAAGCTGTCACGTCAATGCCAACTTCACCGTTCAGAACAAGGGCGGACTGCCTGCGCATCAGGTGGGCACCACCGTTTATGCAGACACCTCTCACAGCAACGACCTGACCGTCCTCAGGGGAAAGCTTGACACGACCGCGCCCACGCCTATCGGCACAACGAACGTGCTGCCTTACACCGAGAGCGGCGTGACGTACATGGAATGTACCTCGTGCCACAACCCGCATCAGGACGGCAACAGCACAAACGGCGGCGACCCACTGGGCGGCTCCGGCATCAGGCCGTTCCTTCGTGCCGACACTGGGGACAACTATATCTCCGATTTCTGCGCGAAGTGTCATACCACGAGAGAATCGAGCGGCACCGCTGCGCTCAGCGCTACTGACTATATTAACGGCGACCCGAAGAATGT
>DAHWTK010000052.1 GCA_027328825.1 Nitrospirota bacterium | reverse complement strand
GCCTCCGCGCGGATGGGGATGTCCACGCTGCTTCTCACCATGAACCTTGACTCCGTGGCCCGGATGTCCTGCAATCCGGCTATCGGCGGGCTTGCAAAGGGGCATATCGTAAGGGAAATCGACGCCCTTGGCGGCGAGATGGCCAGGAACATAGACAGGACCGGGATTCAGTTCCGGCGGCTGAACATGAGCAAAGGCCCGGCGGTGCGGGCGACGCGCGCTCAGGCGGACAAGGCGTGGTATCGGCGGGCGATGAAAGAGGCCGTGGAGGCGCAGGAAAACCTCGACTTGAAGCAGGGTATGGCTGTCCGGCTGCTTACGGAGAACGGGCGAGTTTCCGGCATAAGCGACCAGCTTGGGATTGAATACCGTGGAAGGGCTGTAGTTTTGACTACCGGGACGTTCTTAAACGGCCTCATCCACATCGGCGAGAGCCACTTTCCGGCGGGCAGGGCGGGGGAGTTCCCGGCAAAGGGGCTTAGCGAATCGCTCTCGGAGCTTGGCTTCCCCATCGGTCGCCTAAAGACCGGCACGCCGCCCCGGATAGACGCTAAAACCATTAATTTTCAGATACTTAAGCCTCAATCGGGAGATAATCCGCCGCCGCCGTTTTCTTTCTCCACAGAAAGAATAACGAACCGGCAACTCCCCTGCTACATAACGTATACAAATGAAAAAACGCACGAGGTAATACTTGGCAGCCTGGACAGAAGCCCGCTTTATTCCGGGACGATCAAGGGCATCGGCCCGCGCTACTGTCCGTCCATAGAGGACAAGGTCGTGCGTTTTGCCGACAAAGGGCGGCACCAGGTTTTCCTGGAGCCGGAGGGCTACGACACCTCCGAATATTATGCCAACGGCATTTCCACGAGTCTTCCGGCAGACGTCCAGCTTGCACTTGTAAGAACCATTGAAGGCCTTGAAAATGCTGAGCTTATGCGTCCCGGCTATGCTATAGAATATGACTTTGTCCCGCCCACTGAGTTATACCCCAGCCTTATGACAAAGCGGATAGAAGGCCTTTTCCACGCCGGACAGATAAACGGGACTTCGGGCTACGAGGAGGCCGCCGGGCAGGGACTTATTGCGGGGATAAACGCTGTCCGTTTCGTGAGGGGGCTCGAGCCCCTTGTCCTTGGCCGGGACGAGGCCTATATAGGCGTTATGATCGACGACCTGGTAACGAAGGGTGTCGATGAACCGTTTCGGATGTTCACGTCCCGCGCGGAATACCGCCTCCTTCTCCGGGAGGACAATGCGGACATCCGGCTGATGGAGAAGGGTTTTTCGCTGGGCCTTGTGAGCGAAGAGGTTTACCGGAAGTTCTTAAAGAAGCGGGAACAGATGGAACGCGAGCTTGCCCGCCTGGATGGGACGTGCGGGGAGCTTGACGGCGCAAAAGTCTCCCTGAAGGAGATGCTCAAAAGGCCGGAAATAGTGTATTCGCAGTTGCTTGAGAAATATCCGCCGGAAACGCCCCTTGACCCTGCCGCCGCCATGCAGGTGGAGATTTTCGTGAAATACGAGGGCTACATAAAGCGCCAGGCCGGCGAGGTGGAGCGTTTAAAGAGATACGACGAAAAGCTTATCCCGCGCGGATTCGATTACTCGCTACCGGGCCTCTCGCGCGAAGTGCGGGAGAAGCTCGCGAAGACGGAACCAAGAAGCGTCGGCCAGGCGGGTAGAATTCCGGGCATTACGCCTGCCGCTGTGGCGATAATCCTCGTTGCGCTGGAGAAGGAGCGCAGACATGGGGAATAGCCTTCCGTGCAGCTTTTCTTTGGGAGGGGCGATGCCGCCCGCCTTATTTTGTTCCACGTGGAACAATCTATGTAACTTATTATGAATAATAAATTATCCGACGGCTCAAAAGAACTCGGTTTCCCTCTTTCCGATGAGGAGCTGCGGAAATTCGGCGTATATCTCTCCGAGCTTTTAAAATGGAGCGCCAAGGTAAACCTGACGGCCATCGTGGAGCCGGAAGAGATTGTCTTGAAACACTTCCTGGACTCCCTTGCGCTACTGCGGGTCCTGCCTTTCGCAGCTCGGCTTTCACAGACTCCGGCAGAACCCGAAAGCCGCTGGCCAGACCGGCGTTTCACCGCATGCGACATCGGGAGCGGTGCGGGTTTGCCTGGGCTGGCGCTGAAAATCGCCCTGCCGGAGATGAACATCACGCTTATCGAGCCCGCCCGCAAAAAGGCGGTGTTCCTGCGGCATGTAATCAGGGCGCTTGGGCTTTCAGGTGTGGAGGTGGTGGAGGCGAGGGCAGAGGAATTAAAAGCCCAGGCAGTTGATATGGTATTCTCCCGCGCGTTCAAGGGGCTTCCCGAAATTCTGGCCGTAGCGGGGGCGATGTTAAAAAGAGGCGGTTACGTTGCACAGAGCCTCAGCCTTCAGGACGCGGAGGCCCTGAACGGGAATATGCCCGGCTGGGAAATCGCGCGCGAGGAAGAGATAACCCTGCCGTTTTCGGACATCCGGAGGAGACTGATACTACTTAAAAAATCAACCGTAGACAGAACGTAAAAATCCTAAGTCTGCCAATTTTTGGTTAAATCATCTGATTGTTCCACGTGGAACAATCCGCGTTCCGATAACCCTTGACATTCGCATAAAACCCAGGTAGAATGCCCCCAATCCCCCCGGTACACTGCCGGTTCACATATCTTAAAATCTCTTAATAATCAATGTGTTATGTTTTTTATCGGGCGAAAGAGAAGGGTCGCAGAATTTTTAATTTCAATTAGAGGTGTTTCATGGGAAGCGCAAAGGTAATCGCCGTCGCCAACCAGAAAGGCGGGGTGGGCAAGACCACAACGGCAGTAAACACGTCCGCGTCCCTTGCGGCGGCGGAAAAGAGAGTGCTCCTCGTGGATGCAGACCCGCAGGGCAATTCAACGTCCGGCATTGGCGTGGACAGGGAGGCAGTCGGGAAAAACCTCTACGACCTCTTCTCGGACGGTATGGCGCTGACGGACATAATCATGCCCACGCCCCTTCCGCACCTCTTTCTTGCGCCATCATCCGTGGACCTGTTCGGCTCGGAGGTGGAGCTTGCGGGGAAGCCGGGCAGGGAAACCGTTTTGAAGGATGCTATTGCCTGTGTCCTTCAAAATTATGACTATATCGTGATTGACTGCCCACCCGCCCTGGGGCTTCTTACCGTGAACGCGCTCGCGGCAGCGGACTCCGTATTGATACCGGTGCAGTGCGAATATTACGCGCTTGAGGGGCTTTCCCAGCTTTTAAAGACGCTCCAACTCGTGCGCGAGGCCCTGAACCCGGGCCTGGAGGTGGAGGGGATTCTCCTTACCATGCACGACGCCAGAAACAACCTCTCCCGGCAGGTGGAAAAGGAAGTCCGGGAGCATTTCAGGGAGAAGGTATACCAGACGATGATACCCAGGAACGTGAGCCTCTCGGAGGCGCCGAGTTTCGGCAAACCTATAATCATGTACGACATCCGTTCGCGCGGCGCGCAGTGCTATCTCTCGCTTGCGAAGGAGGTTCTATCACATGTCTAAGACAGCACTCGGCAGAGGCCTTGGCGCGCTGATACCGCCGGCGGACCGGCTTCAGACCGATACGCGACCGACGGGCGTGACCGAGGTGGAGCTTATCCGAATATCGGCAAGCGAATACCAGCCCCGGAAGAACTTTAAAGACGACGCAATCGCATCGCTTGCCGAGTCCATAAAATCCGTCGGGGTAATACAGCCGGTAATCCTCCGGAAACGCCCGGAAGGCGGCTATCAGTTGATCGCGGGCGAGAGAAGGTTCCGCGCGGCGTCGATGGCCGGCCTTTCCAAAATCCCCGCAATCGTGAAGGACGTCTCCCCCGCAGAAGTCCTTGAGATGGCGCTTGTCGAGAACATCCAGAGAGAAGACTTAAACCCGATAGAGACCGCCGAGGCCTTCGAGAGGCTGATGAACGAGTTTTCGCTTACACAGGAAGACCTCTCGGCAAGAGTGGGCAAGGAGCGCTCTACAGTGGCGAATTTCCTCCGGCTTATTACGCTTCCGGCGGACGTGAAGAGAGATATTGCCGAGGGCGCGCTCAACATGGGACACGCAAAGGCGATTCTCTCGCTCGACAGTGCGGCGAAACAGATGCAGCTTCGGCGCGAGATAATATCGCGAGGTCTTTCCGTGCGGGAGGCGGAGAACGCGGCGAAGAAACTGAAGGCGCCGGGGCACGTAATTAAGAAAAAGGGGGCAAATAGCCCTTCGGCGCAGATGACGATGCTGGAAGACGAGCTTAAAAAACGCCTCGGCACGAAGGTTCGCATTCATCGCAAAGGCAGGCGCGGGAGCATAAATATCGAGTTCTATTCCGACGCCGAGCTGGAACGGCTGCTGGAGTTTTTAAGAGGCTGAAAAAGGAGGGCTTTATGTTCAAGAAAGCAAACGGACACCCGCAGGTGGAGGAGATGGTCGCGTTCCTGGGCAAGGGGACGGACTTCAAGGGGACGCTGAACTTCGAGGGAACCATACGCATCGACGGCAGGCTGGAGGGCGAGATATACACGAAGGATACGCTGATAATCGGCGAGTCGGCGGAGGTGATGGGAGAGATTAACGTCGGGACGCTCATCTCTTCCGGGAGGGTTACCGGAAACGTGAAGGCTTCCCGCGCCGCGCACTTCATCGCCCCCGGCAAGCTGGATGGCAATGTGGACACGCCGAAGCTCAAGGTGGAGGAAGGATTCTCTTTTAACGGCAAATGCGAGATGAACGAGGCAAAGGAAGCCGCTATGCTCGGAGCGGTTAAGGAGTCTCTGGGTTGAGAAGAAAAATTGCCGTCGCCATGAGCGGCGGCGTTGACAGCTCCGTAGCCGCCGCGCTCCTCAAAGACAAAGGCGAGGACGTAATCGGCGTTACAATGCGCCTCTGGGGCGAGGATGCGGACTCCGGCCCTCCGATAGAGTCCGCAAAAGAGGTATGCGCAATCCTCGGCATAAAACACAAGGTGCTTGACCTCCGCGAGATATTCAAAAAAGAAATAATCGATTACTTCCTGGACAGCTACTGCCGGGGCCTGACGCCGAACCCGTGCGTAAAGTGCAACAGGGCTATAAAGTTCGGCGCGCTTATGAAGCTTGTAGACCTCCTGCGGGCGGAGAGGCTTGCGACCGGGCATTACGCGCAGATAACGCTGGACGGCAAAACGGGCAGATACCTCCTGCGGGCCGGGAAGGACTCCGGGAAAGACCAGAGTTATTTTCTATACCGCCTGAGCCAGTATCAGCTTGCGCATTCGGTCTTCCCTCTTGGCGAAATGCACAAAAGCGAGGTAATCGAGACTGCGCGCAGGATGGGGCTTCCGTCAGCAGACCGCGAGGAGAGCCAGGAAGTGTGCTTCATCCCGGACAACGACTACCGCGGGCTTATAGAATCGGAAAGGCCGGATGCCTTGAAAGAGGGTGATTTCGTGGACGGCGCGGGAACAATTATCGGTCGGCACCGAGGGATAGCTTTCTACACCGAGGGCCAGAGGCGCGGGCTCAATTACTCCTCGCCCGGCGGCAGAAGCTATGTCATAAACCGGGATCCGGAGACGAACAGGATTACGCTCGGGAGCCGGGACGACCTGCTCCGGGACGAGTGCATGGCCGAGGATGTAAACTGGATATTCTCAAGCGGCATAAACGGCCCCGTGCCTTGCGAAGTCCGGCTCCGATACCGCTCAAGAGCCGTAAAATGCACCCTTCTACCGGGCGGTACGGGCCGCATCGGATTGGCGGAGAACGCGGGCTTGAACCGCTTTGAACCGACAAAGAACCTGCCGGCATTGGACAGCGTGCGCGTAGTATTCGACGAGCCGACAGCGGGAGTCGTGCCGGGGCAGTCAGCCGTATTCTGCCACGGCGATACCGTTCTTGGCGGCGGGGTCATACAAAAATAATTATAAGCCCGTCTTCCGGAATTACCTTGGTGCCGGCATGACGAGGCAGGCCGCGGAGCCCTTCTCCACAATATCGCCCGTCTTGACGTTCCCCTCGATAACTTTCGCGTCTATATAATGCTCACCGATAT
This sequence comes from Nitrospirota bacterium, assembly GCA_027328825.1. Taxonomy (GTDB): domain Bacteria; phylum Nitrospirota; class JACRHJ01; order JACRHJ01; family JACRHJ01; genus JAKAHE01. The sequence continues at coordinate 5,457 of DAHWTK010000052.1, read as the reverse complement.
ATTTGCCGAGTTGAACCTTGCCGATAGGCTCTGTCGCCGCTCCAGTCGCGGTGTAGGGGGGCCGATACCTGTAGGGATTCGTATACCTGTATGCGGTGATTATCTCGCCCGGACAGAATACCTTCTTAGCTTCCACCGTCCCGCCATGAAAAAGAAGGATACTGCTGCCGGTTTTTGCGATAACGCCCGCCTGTACCGGCGCCTGAGCGGCCATCTCCTCGTGTGCGCAGGAGGTAAGCACTATCGCCGCGGCAGCAAAGAAAACAAAAAGCAAATGCTTCATATCACGCTCGCGTTTCATGAGTAACCTCCGGGAAAGGGATTGCCAGCCATTCACCAATCCCGTTATAACGGGATGGATAATATTGATAAATGAGTTTATAGCGGATATGAGAAAACGTCAAATCGGGGTGGGAGAAATGTGGGTTTGGCGGGGCTACATATGGATTTGCCAGGTATAGAGCCAGAGTATGGTAGAAAGGGCACCTATTAAAATGAGTGCCCCTGCTGCGATTAATATGATGCCATGAGTTTCTGCCTTTCTGCCCGTGACAATCTCATCCCTTCTGCCGTCGAATATTCGTTTCTCCACCAGGCCATATTTTATTCCCCAAAACATGAGGCCTGCTCCGGCCAATGGCGCAATAAGCAAAATTATGTTTAACGGATACCCAAAAACCATCGTCACCGATCCAAGTAAAATAATAGCAATTCCAGATACTGTTATTATGCTGACTCTCCGCCAGGAGGTTTTCTGCCCGGTTTTATGAGCCCGCGCAAGCAAAGTAATCACAAGCGTGGAGGCCGCACCTGCCATAAATACCGGGAACGGTATATCATCAAAAATATGCCGCCCCATCACCCGTGCCAGCAGAACAGTCGCAAGTGCGGCTATGATTATTTTTTGCCAGATTCGATCCCAGGTCATATGGGGCTCAAGAGAAATAAGTGGAAAACGACAAATCATACTCGGAGGCATCCCGCCGGGAATTTCTTATTCGCACTTAGCGCTTCAGGATAATTTTCCTCCGGGAACGCCTCCTTCGTCCTATTATTCAGGAATTTCTTCCGCCACGCCCTCGCCGGTTAGGCGGACAACAGAACTGCTGTAGCGGCCAATGTGAGTGGACGCGGTATGATATGCTTCCTGCGCCTTCGAGATGGACTTCCCGACATCTTCGAACTTCCTCTCGAAATCGGCAAAATGCTTCCGCGCCTTCCTTATGTTCTCCACGGTCTTTTCCACGCCCTTCGCCATTTCGTAGTAGTCGTATGATATGCGTATGCCGTTAAGGGTAACGGCCAATGTGTTCGGCGATACAGGATATACCTTCAACTTCGAGAGCTGCGCCCACAGCTCCGGGTCCCGTACAATCTCGAAGTACAGCGTCTCGGAAGGAAGGAACATAAGCGCCATGTTCGTTGTCCCGAGTTCAGGATGAACATACTTGGCCGCAATGTCTTTGGCCTGGGTTTTCACGACAGCCGAAAGGGCTTTCCTTGCCTCGGCCAGCTTACCCTGATCGCAATTATCGAAGAGGGGTAGAACCTGCTCGCGCGGGAACTTGCTGTCGATGGGCAGTGACGCGTTAGGGAGCTTCACCAGAACGTCCACCCTGCTCCCGCCAATCGAAGCCTGAAGCTCGTAGAGGTCTTTAGGCAGAAACTCTGATAGCAGCAGTTCGAGGGCCGCCTCGCCGAAGCCGCCGCGCAGGTGCGGGAGTTTCAGGAGGCTGTTCAGTTCGTTTACGGAGGCGCCGACAGAGGAAAGACCGGCAAGCTGTGTCTCGGCCTTTTTCAAGTGCTCGCTTACCTTCTCGAAATGCGCGAACCCTTCCTTTATGTTTTCGTCGAGCTTCGCCTGCACCTGATTTCCTATCTCCATCAGCCGGGCGTCCACTTTCTCCCTTATGGCTTCCAGGGAATCGGAGGTTTTTTTCTCAAGAGCGACAATCCTCGCCTCCGTGGAATTCCCGAACTCTCCGAGCCTTTTTATGACGGCTTCCGTAGCCGCGGCACCCGCCTTCGAGGTCTCTTCGCGCCCGGCCTTAAGCTCGGCCTCCACCCTGTCCCTTATTTCGCCAAGACCCGCCGAGAGCCTGTCAGACACGCCCTCCCGTACTCCCGCGGAAGATTCCGCAATCCTCCCGGAAATTTCGGAAGACACCTTCCGCAGCGAATCGGCAAACTCTGAAGCGCTACTGTTGCCGGAGCGAAGAAATATAACTACGGCGATAAGGAATGTGGCTATGGAAAGGATAAGAATGATTATCTCCATTGCCAGATGCTACACCACCTCTCTATCGGAGGCAAGCGGAAATATTTGCCCGGGTGATTGACATGAGCAGGAAATCCTGCTATTAATAAAAAACGTGGGTTATAGCGACTATTTGTCGCAAGTCATTATTCTGTTAATAACGAGGGGAGGACAAGATTATGCGCAGGAAGATTTTGTTTTTGACGCTTGGAATGCTTTTGTCTTTGCCGGTTGCCAGGAGCTATGCCATACCGAGTTTTGCCAGGCAGACGGGGATGACATGCAACGACTGCCACACGTTTTTTCCGGAGCTCACGCCTGTCGGGCGCGAGTTTAAACTCAAGGGCTATGTAAGCACAAGGACTGACATACCGAAATTTTTTATTCCCGTAGCCATGCTCGCAACGGCTTCCTATACCGTCGCCGACCAGACGACAACCGGCGTCGCGCCGTTCGATTCATCCAACAACAACGGCACCGACAGGACGAATATCCCCCAGGCATTGAACTTCTTCTACGGCGGCAGGATATGGGACAATATCGGCGCGATGATACAGGTAACGTACGACGGCCCAAGCAACGCCATCGGCATGGACAGTTCCGATGTCCGGTATGCGAACACTCTGAAAGTCGGCGGCAAGGACCTCGTCTACGGGGTTACCGTAAACAACAACCCAACCTTTGAGGATGTCTGGAACACATCCCCTGCATGGGGCTATCCCTACTACGCATCCGAGGTCGCCAACACCCCGACGGCCAGCCCGCTTATCGGCGGCCTTGGCGCGCAGGTGGCTGGAGTCGGCGCATACGGCTATTTCGACAACATGGTATACGCCGGTGCGTCTGTTTACCGCACCTCGAAGAATGGCATCACGATGCCAGCCGGCGCAAGCGGCACGCCTCCTTCCACGACAATAAAGGGCGCGCTTCCGTACTGGAGGCTCGCGCTGAACCACGACTGGAGCAATCAGTCTCTCGAAATCGGCACGTTCGGCCTCTATGCGGACGTCGAGCCTGCCGGGCTTGACCATACCTCGCCGGATCACATCACGGACGTTGCCGCCGACGCCCAGTATCAGTTCATGGGACAGCACAATTTCATATCCGGGAAATTCACCTACATCCACGAGGGCCAGGACTGGGCCGCAAGCGCCCCGCTCGGGATTACGGGCAACACCTCCGACCATACGGACAACGTAAAACTTAACGGCACATACGGCTACAAGGGCCTGCCCTTCGGAGACGTAAGCGGTACGCTCGGCTGGTTCTACACATCCGGGAGCCGCGACAACGTGCTCTACGCCCCGGCCCAGTTCACCGGCAGCGCCTCCGGCAAGCCGGACAGCAACGGTTTCATCCTCGAGGCGGACTACTTCCCGAAGCAGAACATAAGGCTCGCGGCGCAGTATACGATTTACAACAAGTTCAACGGCGCGTCCGACAACTATGACGGCTTCGGCACGGACGCCTCGCACAACAATACGCTTTACCTTTACGCGCAGTTTGCGCTGTAAAAATGTCCGGGGCCGGGAGCACCTCCCGGCCCCGTTTTCTCCGCTCCTTGAATATCCCCGCACCCTCTGCTATCATATCCCAATGACATCATTCGGCATCCTCGTAATAAATCCCGGCTCCACATCCACGAAAATCGCGCTCTTCAACGGCACCGAAAAACTTTTCGAGGAAGACATTATCCATGCGGAAGATGAACTTCGCGGATTCGGCGATATAGCCTCGCAACTCTCGTTTCGTATGCGGACGCTTGTGCAGGCTCTTAAAGAAAGAGCGGTCGAACCCTCGAAGCTCGCTGCTGTCTGCGTGCGCGGGGGACTTATGAGGCCCGTTAAAAGCGGGGTATACCGGGTGACGGAGGATATGGTGGAGGACGTCAGGAACTCGAAAAATATCTGGGGCAGGGAGCACGCATCGAGCCTGGGGCCTCTGATGGGGCTTCAAATGTCGAAGGAATACGGCATCCCGGTTTTTACCGCCGACCCCGTAACCGTGGACGAAATGGACGACATCGCGCGCATATCCGGCGTGCCGGAGATAAAGAGGCGGAGCCTGCTGCACGCCCTGAATATCAAGGAACGGGTGCGGCGCGGGGCGCACGAATTGGGAGTAAAAGTCGCGGAGACAAATTTCATTGCCGTCCACATGGGCGGCGGGACGACTGTCGCGGCAATAAGGCGCGGGAGAATCGCGGACGTGAACAACGCTCTCCTGGGCCAGGGACCGTTCTCTGTGCAGAGGGCGGGTGCGCTCCCGACGGGCGACCTGCTCGACGTGGCATATTCGGGAAAATATTCTAAGCCGGAGCTTCAGAGAAAGCTGGTTTACAAAAGCGGCATGGCCGGATACCTCGGCACGGGCGACGTGCGGGAGGTGGAGAGACGTATCGACGCCGGGGACGGGACGGCGGCACTGATTCTTTCCGCAATGGCGTACCAGGTGTCAAAGGAGATAGGCGGGTCGGCTGCGGCCCTGAGCGGCAACGTCGCCGCGATTATCCTCACTGGCGGCGTGGCATTCTCGGAGCGGGTTACCGGCATGATAAAAGAGAGCGTGTCATTCATCGCACCGGTACTCGTATATCCCGGGCAGGCGGAGATGGAGGCCCTGGCGTGGTATGCTGAGGCTGCACTCTCCGGGAAGGAGCGGATTCTTCCGTATGGACAGGATTAGGAACTTCAGCGAGCTGATGGCGGCGGCGAAACAAGCCAGGGAATGTATGCCGCCGTACAGGGTGGCCGTATGCGCGGCTGAAGACGGGAGCGCCATTACCGCGATGGAGACCGCCGCGAGGCTGGGGCTTGCCAGACCGATCCTCATAGGCGAGAAAGAACGGATACTTGCAATCATGCGAGAGACGGGCTCCGACCCCGCCTTCTTCGAGATTGCCGACATAAGCGGAGAGGACGAGAAGGCGGAAAAGGGGGTAAAGCTCATCCGGCACGGGGATGCGGACATCCTTATGAAGGGCATGGTGCCTACGTCCACCTTCCTGCACCCGATATTCCGCAAGGAGAACGGCCTGTCGAGGGGATTTTTCATAAGCCACTGCGGCGTTCTGCACGTTCCCGGATTCGACAGACTTATCATCCAGACGGACGGCGGGATAAACATCGCCCCGGACATGGAGATGAAGAAAGGGATAATAGCGAACTCGGTCTTTGTGGCGAGAAGGCTTCTCGGCATTG
>DAHWTK010000051.1 GCA_027328825.1 Nitrospirota bacterium | reverse complement strand
CAAGCTCCAGGCGCTCTCTTATGCTCGCCATGATTATGAGCGCCAGGGAGAACCCGGCTCCGGAACCCAGGCCCAGCGTAATACTCTGCAGAAAATTGTAGTTATTGTCCGTGTTGAGTAACGGCACGGCCAGGATTATGCAGTTCGTGGTAATAAGCACAAGGTATATGCCGAGTTTGTAGTACAGCGTCGGGTTCAGCTTTTTAAGGAGCGTGTCGGCGAACTGCACAAACCCCGCGACGATGCCGATGAACAGGACAATCTTCAGGAACTCTATGTGCAGCGGGAGCATCACGAGGTTGTATACGAGCCATGAGAGCGCGGCGGAGATGACCATTACGGCGGTGAAGGTCATGCTCATGCCCAGGGCGGTCTCCATCTTCTTCGACACGCCGAAGAATATGCAAAGCCCCAGGTAGCGCGTGAACACGAAGTTGTTTATGATTGCCGACGCTATGAATATCGTGAAAAGGTCCTTGAACATCAGTGATGTCCCCCGCCCCCGCCGCCCGGCCTGCCGCCGTAATACCTCTGGTCAATCCAGTTGAAAAGCCCCATCAGAAGCCCTATGACGAAGAAGCCGCCGGTCGGCAGGACCATGATGAGCAGGGGACTCGATGCGGTAATGTGAAAACCCGCGATGCTCCCCTTGCCGATTAATTCCCTGACCGCGCCGACAAGCACGAGCGCGCCCAGGAAGCCAAGCCCCATGCCGAAGCCGTCCGCCGCCGACGGCAGGACCTTGTTCCTGCTTGCGAAAAGCTCCGCGCGGGAGATGATTATCGCAAAGACGACGATAAGCTGGATGTAGAGCCCCATCTGCTTGTAGGCCGTGCGGGAATATGCCCTCATCATCATTTCCGTAATGCTCACGTAGGTCGCTATTATCAATATATACGCGGGGATGCGCACCTTCGGGTTGATGAGGTTCCGAAGTATGCTGACGGTGATGTTCACCATCGTCATTACGCACAGAACGGCCACTCCCATCAGGAATCCGTTCCTTACGGAGGTCGTTACGGCCACGGCGGGGCATAGCGAGAGCGCGAGCCGGAAGACCGGGTTCTCCGAGAATATGCCGTTTAAGATTAATTTTTTGTAGGATGCCGCCATGTTTTCACTTCCTGTTTCAAAGTCCCTGGATTCCCGTTTTCACGGGAATGACGAGCGAGTGCCGGGCGCGATTAATCGCGCCCCTACAGCGCCCTGTCCTTCGCCCTTTCCGCCCGGAGCGCGTCCACCGCGGCCTTCACACCGTTCGTTACCGCGCGGGACGAAATCGTCGCGCCGGAGATGGCCTGGATGTCCGTCTTCGTCTCGCCCTTCATCACAATCAGGTGGTCTTCCGTCTTGCCTCTGAACTGGTCCTTGAACCACTTCTTCTCCATCTCGGCGCCCAGTCCCGGCGTCTCCTGCTCCGAGAGTATCTGTATTCCGATGATCCTGTAGTCGATGTCCACGGCGACGAGCATCTCGATGAAGCTTGAGTAGCCCTTGGCGTACGCCTTAATAATGTATCCCACGGTTTTCCCGTCTGCGGTCGCCTTGTAGATAACCCCTTCCTTGCCGCCGGCGGAGACGAACTTCAATGCCTCGGTTATGTTCTGCGCCTGGGGAACGAGCGCCTTCTGCGCCGCCCGGAGTTCCTCCGCCTTTTTCTCAAGCCTGACGGGATTCGTAACAGCCCAGACGACGGAGAGTATAACGCCCGCCACGGCGCAGATGGCGACTAAGTTCAGGGTTATTTTTATGATGTCCTTGGAGTTCATGCCTTCGCCGATGCCTCTCCGAACTTCTTCGCCTTGAACGCCCTGTCGAGGAGCGGGGTGAAGCAGTTCATAAGGAGTATCGCGTAGCAGACGCCTTCGGGATAACCGCCCTCAAGCCTTATAAGCGCCGTGATTATGCCGCAGCCCAGGCCGAAGGCCACCTGCGCGCGCTTCAGCTGCGGGACGGTAACGTAGTCCGTCGCCATGAAAAACGCGCCGAGCACAAGCCCGCCGGAGAGCATGGCAAGCCACGGGTCTCCCCCGAAGACGGCGGTCAGGACGGCGACGGTCGCAATGAAAGTTACGGGTATGTGCCAGGTGATATAGCCCTTGTAGAGCAGGTATGCCGCGCCGAAGAGAAGCGCTACAATGCCCGTCTCGCCCATCGCGCCGCCTCTGTGTCCGAGCAGGAGCTGGACATACATGTCGTGCCGGTTGGCAAAATGGGACAGGAGCTTCGGGTATCCCTCTTCCTTGAGGATGCCAAGGGGCGTGGCTCCGGTGACTGCGTCGGGCCTTGCAAGCGAAAGCGAACTGCGCGGGAGCAGCCATGTCGTCATGAACCTCGGGAAAGAGGCCATGAGGAAGGCACGTCCTATGAGAGCGGGATTGAAAATATTATAGCCGAGGCCGCCGAAGAGCTGTTTTGTGATTATTATGGCGACTGCGGAACCTATTATTGGCAGGTAAAATGGCACCGAAGCGGGCAGGTTCATACCGAGAAGAAGGCCCGTGAGAAGCGCGCTTCCATCGCTTACGGTAATTTTTGCCCCCATAAGCTTCTGGGTGAGCGCCTCGAAGGCCACAGAGGAGACCATTGAAAAGACGAGTATTAAAAGGGCCCTTGATCCGAAATAATATATGGAAAGCCCCGCCGCAGGCATAAGAGCCGCCGAGACCGTCCACATTATATGCGGCACACTCTCGCCCGAACTTATGTGCGGGCCTATCGAGGCGCGAAAAAGCCCCGCCTCCTGAGGTTTTTTTCCGGTGTCCATTTTAAGTTATAATAGAGCAATATAATGCTGTCATTCTGAACGAAGTGAAGAATCCGCCTTTAATGCAGCTGCCCCATTCATGGGGCCATTAAAAGACGCCTGATAAATCAGGCAGCTACAAAGCTTACAGCAGATTCTTCAGCCCAAAATACGGGCCTCAGAATGACATGCGCAGATTTACGACGCCTTTGCCTTCTTCTTTGCCAGTTCACGCTTGGCCCATTTCGTGAACTGGACCATCGGCCTTCCCGACGGGCAGACGAACGAGCACGAGCCGCACTCGAAGCAGTCCATAAGCCCGTATTCCTTCGCCTCCTCGAAGCGCCCTTTCTCGATAAGCTGGCCCAGGACGCTCGGGTTCAGGCCCATCGGGCAGACATCTATGCACCGCCCGCAGCGTATGCATGGCCCGAAATCCATTACATTTACCGCTTCTTTCTCCGACAGTGCGACAATCCCGGACGTTCCCTTTATGACCGGCACGCCAAGAGACGCCTGCGCCACGCCCATCATGGGCCCGCCCATGACAACCTTCGCGGCCTTCCCGTTAACCCCGCCGCACTGGGATATTACGTCCTCGAAGAGCGTCCCGATGCGCACCCGCAGGTTCCTTGGCTCGTTTATCCCGGGTCCGGTGACGGTAAGGACTCGCTCGATTAGCGGCCTGCCGAAGCGCACGGCCTGGTATATGGCCGCGGAAGTTGCGACGTTCTGGACAACCGCGCCCACGTCCATCGGCAAATTCCCCGGAGGAACTTCCAGTCCCGTAACCGCCTTTATAAGCTGCTTTTCGGAACCTTGCGGATATTTTACCGGGAGCGGGATGACCTTAACCCCCATCCTGCATCCCTTCGGCACCTCATACTGTATGCCGTCGCGCTCGTAATACGTCTCCACCACAAGCTCGCAGGCCACTTTCCCGGCTTCCGCGGTCATGGCTTTTATCGCGGCTTTTTTGTTGTCCTCGATGCCGACAAAACCATCCGTCACCCGGAGGATTGTCATTATAATCTTCAGGCCCTCGATAATGTCGCTCGGAGTCTCTTCCATAAGCCGGGCGTCCGCCGTCAGGTACGGCTCGCACTCCGCGCCGTTCAAGATGGCGTATTTTATCTTCTTTTCCTTCGGCGGGGAGAGCTTCACGTGCGAGGGGAAGGTCGCGCCGCCCATGCCGACAATGCCGGCTTCCTTTATGATATTGCGCAGGACGTCCGGGTTCAGAGAGAGGTAGTCGTCATGCCCTGTGAGGTCGTCCGCCCATGCGTCCTTGCCGTCCGACTCTATGACCACCGCCTGGGCGTCCGCCCCCATCGGAGACGGGAAGTTCCCGACGGCTATGACCTTGCCGGATATGGAGGCGTGGACTGGAACCGAGACCGCGCCTTGCGCCTCGCCTATCTTCTGGCCCTTCTTGACGGCATCGCCCACGCCCACGACAGGCTTCGCGGGCGCGCCGATATGCATGGACATCGGGATTACCACACGCTCCGGGAGCCTTGCATCGACAATAGGGAGGGATGCAGTGGCCTTCTTGTTGTCCGGGGGATGAACCCCGCCTTTAAAGCTTGCAATGCGCATATTATTTGCCTGCCGTCCGGCCCTGAAGCCGGGCTGCCATCTTTTTATCCGGCCCGAGAAGGTCGGTCAGTTCCTTTACGAACTCGTTTATGTCCTTGAAATCCCTGTATACCGAGGCGAAACGGACGTACGCCACCTTGTCCAGCTCCTGGAGGCGCTTCATTATTTCCTCGCCTATCTGACTCGCCTGGACTTCCTTCTGCGCGCCCTCGAGGAGCTTCTTCTCTATCTCGTCAACCGTGCTTTCAAGCGCCTGGATGGAAATTGGCCGCTTTTCGCAGGCCTTTTTGAGGCCGCCAAGGATTTTCTGGCGGTCGTAAGGCTCCCTTCTGCCGTCCTTCTTGACCACCATCGGCATTATTTCCTCGACGCGCTCGTAGCTGGTGAAGCGCTTGCCGCACTTTTCGCACTCGCGCCTGCGCCTGATGGCCTCGCCGTCGGTGGAGAGCCGGGAATCCACCACCTTGTCTTCGATATGTCCGCAGAAGGGGCATTTCATAATTTCACCCTCTCCCCCGCCCCTCTCCCGCCAAGGGCGAGGGGTAAAGGAAATCAAGAAAAAAACCTAACGATTATGCAGATTACAACGGCGCTTGTCAAGGATTTTTAAACCGGAGGCGGTTAACGAGGCCTTACGGGACGGGATTTCCGGCCTTGAACTGTTCGACTACAACACCCGCCTCGGAGAGCATCTCTTCGCTGAAGGTAATCTTTCTTTCTGCGGTAAATTTGTCGGAGTAGAAACCTTCCACGACAATCCTGACTATCCCGGCGTTAATGATCATCTTCGCGCAAATAAAACAAGGGAGGACGGTGCAATACAGGGTCGCTCCATTGATGGCCGTGCCGTGTTTGGCCGCCTGGATTATGGCATTCTGCTCGGCATGTATTCCACGGCATAACTCGTGGTTTTCACCGGAAGGTATTTTGAGCTGATCACGCAGACATCCCGTCACTTGACAATGTTTAACCCCGGAAGGAGCGCCATTGTACCCGGTTGCCAGTATGTTCTTGTCCTTGGCGACCACCGCGCCTACCTGCCTGCGGAGACAGGTCGAGCGCGTTTTCACCAGGTGCGCAATCTCCATGAAGTATTCGTCCCAGGATGGGCGGGTCATAGTTAAAAGAACCCCGATGGCTCGTCTTTCTCGCCTGTAAATACGATATTCCCACTGCCACAGTATTTACAAACCCACTTTCCGTTTCTAAAAATAGCCTCGTTATGCGACCATGTCTTTTCACAATCAAGACAGGAGTATTGCCCAGATGATCTGAATCCGTAACAGTCGCAATTCGGCGTGCCTGGAGGAAATTCCGGATCTCTCATTTCCATCTCGCTCCTATTTTGAGTTTGTCGTCCCGACTGAAACGGAGGGACCCACATTTGACTTTGAATTTAAGTCAACTGTAGATTCCTCGGCTACGCTCGGAATGACAATAAAGATTTACAGCGCGCTGGCCCCGTGGCCCTCGTAGACCGGGAATTGCGAGGCAAGCGACTTCGCGCGCTCGCGGACTCTTTCCAGGTTCCCGGCATCGTTTATATCGTGTATAACGGAGGCTATCATGTCCCCGATTTCGGCCATCTCCGGCTCTTTCATGCCTCTCGTTGTAACGATGGGCGTGCCTATCCTTATGCCGGAGGTGACGGTCGGCGGCTTCAAATCGAACGGAATTCCGTTCTTGTTCACGGTTATTCCGGCCAGGTCGAGCGCCGCCTCGGCCTCCTTGCCCGTAACGCCCTTGTTCGTAAGGTCGACAAGCATCAGGTGATTATCAGTCCCGCCGGAGACGAGGTCGAAACCGCGGGCGATAAGCTCTTCCGCGAGGGCCTGGGCGTTGCGCGCCACCTGTGCCTGGTATGTCCGGAATTCAGGCTCCGAGGCCTCCCGGAATGCCACGGCCTTCGCCGCAATCACATGCATGAGCGGCCCGCCCTGGATTCCGGGAAAGATTACGTGGTCTATTTTCTTTCCGAGCGCCTCGTCGTTGCACATAATCATGCCGCCCCTCGGGCCGCGAAGGGTCTTGTGCGTGGTGCTTGTAACAAAATGCGCATACGGCACCGGGGAAGGATGCACCCCGCCGGCGACAAGTCCGGCTATGTGGGCCATGTCTGCCATGAGATACGCGCCGACCATGTCGGCAATTTCCCTGAAGCGTTTGAAGTCTATTATCCGGGGGTATGCAGAGGCGCCGACGACAATCATCTTCGGCCTGTGCTCCTTAGCCAGGGCCTCTACTTCGTCGTAGTCTATATGCCCCGCCGGTCTACCGGCTTCGGACACGCGCCGGACGCCGTAGCTTATGGACTTGTACAGCTTTCCCGAGAAGCTGGCGGCGGCTCCGTGAGTAAGGTGCCCCCCGTGGGTAAGCTTCATGCCGAGGATGGTGTCCCCCGGTTCAAGGGCGGCGAAATATACCGCCATATTGGCCTGGGAGCCGGAGTGCGGCTGGACGTTCACGTGCTCTGCCCCGAAAAGCTCCCGCGCCCGCCTTATCGCCAGGTCTTCTATGATGTCCGCGAACTCGCACCCGCCGTAGTAGCGTCTGCCGGGATAGCCTTCCGCGTATTTATTGGTAAGAACGGACCCCTGGGCCTCCAGAACTGCCTGGGACGCGTAATTCTCCGAGGCGATGAGGACAATTTTTTCTCCCTCGCGCCTCTTTTCGTCTTCGATTGCCTGCCAGACCTCCGGGTCCGACTCCCTCAGCGAACGCATCATAAAACCTCGTTAAAATCAAAAAATCGCCCGATGAATCGGGCAGCTACATTAATTTAGTTTATACCGAAAGAGACGATTTTTCTATATCCGATATCTTGTCCAGCCGCCTCTGATGCCTCCCGCCCTCGAAAGGAGTGGAAAGCCATATATTAACCATGTCGAGCGCAACCTCCCGGCCCGTCACCCGGCCTCCAATGGCAAGGACATTGGCGTCATTGTGCATGCGGGACATCCTCGCCGTGAAGGCGTCGTGGCAGAGCGCCGCCCGAACGCCGGGGAACTTGTTTGCCACTATGGACATGCCTATACCCGTGCCGCAGACGAGGATGCCCTTGTCAACCTCCCCGGCGGATACCGCCCTGGCAACCTTGGCGCCGTAATCGGGATAGTCCACAGAGGCCGGTTTGCCGTCAGTAGAGCAACAGTCTCCGGTTCCCATATCCGCTATTTCAAGACCCATAGAGCCAAGGAGCGCGACGATGCCCTCCTTCAATTCCACGCCGCCATGGTCGCAGCCTATTGCAACCTTCAACATAGCGCCTCCTTTACAGAATATTGTATCTTACCCGTCCCGGGGAGCGGCTGTCAAGAGGAAAAGGCCCCTGAAACCCGCTGAACCCCCTAAAACTGTTGACAAAGAAGGCCTCGCTGTGCGAATATTTAATGCTTATGAAAATTATCCGGAGCCTCGGAGACATACCTAAGAGCGGGCTGATAAGTCCTGTCCTTACGCTGGGCAATTTTGACGGAGTCCATCTGGGGCACCAGGCCATATTCAAGCAGGTCGTGGCCCACGCGCTGGAAACCGGAGGCTCGTCCGCGGCCTTTACCTTCGAGCCGCACCCGCTTAAAGTCCTGGCACCGCACCGCTCTCCGAAACTTCTTTCAACTTTCCGTGAGAAGATGGAGCGGATAGAGGCGGCTGGGATGGACGCGGTCATCTGCGCGAAGTTCACGCCGGAGTTTGCATCCCAGAACCCGGAGGACTTCGTCCGGGACGTTTTGGCGGGCACGATAGGCGCAAAAGCGGTATACGTAGGGCACGATTACGCCTTCGGAAAAGACAGGCGGGGAGACATAAATTTCCTCCGGGAGGCGGGTAAAAGATACGGATTCGAGGTGCATGTGGTAGGCCCGGTAAAGGTGGAGGGAATAATAGTATCCTCCACAAAAATCCGGCAACTTATAATGGACGGCGAGGTATGCCTTGCCTCAAAGCTTCTGGGAAGGCCCTATTCCATCGAAGGCACGGTTATTTCCGGCCACTCCCGCGGACGGGAGATAGGTTTCCCCACCGCGAATATAACCACGCCTAACGAGCTCGCCCCGAAGGAAGGCGTTTATGCCGTAACGCTAGAGGTGGAAGGAAAGCTCTACAAGGGCGCGGCGAACATCGGGAGCAATCCGACCTTCGGGGATTCAAGCGTCTCCTACGAGGCGCATCTGTTTGATTTTTCAGGCGATCTCTACGGGAAATTCCTCAAAATGAAGTTCATAAAGCGGGTAAGGGACGAGTTCAGGTTCAAGTCCACCGAAGATCTCAAGGAGCAGATAAGGAAGGACCTGGAGCTTGTACGGTCCGTGCTCTACTAAGGCAGGCTATGCGCTTTAAGTTCTGGCTCGGCATACTCATAAGTGTAGGGCTTTTAGCCTGGATGGTATGGTGGATAGGACCCGATAACCTGCCCGGCATCTGGAAAGCCGCGAAGAAAATCAATCCCTGGTATCTTTCTGCGGCTGTAATTTTTAACCTCGCCATTTACATAATCCGCGCGCTCAGGTGGCGCTACTTAATGGCCCCGGTAAAGAAGCGGGTGAAGCTCTCCCATCTATATTCCGCGACAATGGTCGGCTTTATGGCGAACAACCTCCTGCCCGCGAGGCTGGGCGAGTTTGTAAGGGCCTATGTAATAGGCAGGCGTGAGAACGTCCCAAAAAGCTCCGCGTTCGCTACGATAGTCGTCGAGAGGGTCTTCGACAGTCTCTCGGTATTCGTGCTGCTCCTCGTAGTCCTGGCGCTCATGCCCGCAAGCATCTCAAACGGACAGAACGCGGAGAAGATACGCTGGATGAGGACGGTTTCTCTGGCGATGGGCGCCGTAATTGTCGTCATGCTGGGCCTGATCATAAGCAGGCAGGATTTCTTTATAAAAACCATCGGAGGCTTCTTAAGGCGCTATTCATCGAAACTGGCGGACAGGGCGACGGAATTCATGGAAAAGTTCGTCCACGGCTTAAGCGTAATAAAAAGACCGCGTCTGCTCGTACCGATTATTCTTCTGTCGGCAGTCCATTGGGGAGTTCTATGGATCCCCGTTTATATAATCTTCAAAGGAGACGGCCTGAACCTAGGCGTGTGGGCCTCGGCCTTTACGTTTGTCGTGATCGCGGTCGCCGTGGCCCTGCCATCCACGCCGGGATCCATAGGGCCGTTCCAGGCGGCGGTCGCGCTGACCCTCACCACGGCGTTCAACATCCAGAAGGAACAGGCGGGCGCTCTGGCCATCGTCATGTGGGCACTGGGATACATACCGGTCGTAATCGTGGGGCTTATCTGCCTGTCGAGAGAGAACCTCACGCTATCGAGTCTTAAATCGGCTGAAAGCCTGAGGGGAGCAAAATGATAGCGTTATTCATTTTCTTCGTAACAATGCTGGTCTATCTTATGACCATCGCGCCGACACTTTCTTTCTTCGACAGCGGAGAGATGATAGCCGGCGCATACACCCTGGGCGTCTCGCATCCGCCGGGTTACCCCGTATACGTAACCCTCGGCAAGCTCTTCACGTTCCTGCCCCTGGGAAACGTCGCATTCCGGGTAAACCTCATGTCCTCGTTCTTCGCCTCCATGACGTCCGTCATGATATATTACATCACCCGCGCAATGCTGATAGACAAAGACAACGAGAGGTTCATTTTATTCAAAAAACTCACGTTCGCCGACATTGCCGGAATATTCGCCGCTCTCGCCTTCGCGTTCTCATACAACCTCTGGGCATGGTCCGTGGTGTCCAAGTTCTACACCCTGAACGCCTTCGTGGTGGCGTGCATACTCATGCTGCTCATACGCTGGCGGCGCGCCAGGCTGGAGGAGGGCGAGGCAGGCGGCGGCCACTCGCTGGCATATCTCTACACCATCGCGTTCATCTTCGGCATCGCCCTGGTCGTTCATATCTCCCAGTTCATCCTGATACCGGTCTACATACTCTACATACTGATAGTGGACGGAAGCGTGTTCTACGACTTCAAGGACCTCATGAAAAAGGGCTCCTCCAAGTCCCCGGCGGCGCTTTTTAAAAGGCTCCATATCAAGACCATCCTGATAATGCTCTTCTTCATAGGGCTCGGCCATTCCATATACCTGCACGTGCCGCTTCGGGCTTCCCGGCTTCCGCTTATAAACTGGGGCCTGGGCACGGACTGGAAGCAGTTCAAGTGGATATACAACCGCGAGGGTTATCCCACCGTCGGCGGCGAGAGGTCCTGGAGCCTTTTCTGGGACCAGTTGCAGAGCTTCAACCTCGTCCGGGAATTCACATGGGCCGGCATTCCCATTATCCTCATCGGCCTCTGGGGCCATTTCAAGAGAGACTGGCGCAATTTCACCGTACTCGTCTTCGGCTCCGTCCTTCTTGTCGCCGCCGTCATCATAGGCGGCAATCCGCCGGAGGAGAACATATTCCTTCTCCAGCAGTTCTACATCCCCGTATACATCTTCCTCTGCGTGATCATGGGCGGCACGATTTACACCGTCCTCAAAATACGCCCGAAGAACATGATATTGTCCTCTATCATAGCGCTCCTGGTTATACTGTACCCGGCCTCGGAGCTCCGGGCGCATTACTGGGAGAACGACAGGAGCCACAATTTCGTGGCATACGACATGGGCAACGCGGAGCTTAACTTCGCGCCACAGTTTTCCGTGCTTTTCACATGGGGCGACTCCGGGGCCTTCCCGATGTGGTATCTACAGGACGTCGAGCGGAAGCGTCCGGACGTTCTGCTCGTCCATACGCCTCACCTGCCGCTCCGGTGGTTCCTGGAGAGCATAAGCCGCGAGGCCCCGGAGCTTGGAGACCCTTCGCAGCTTAAGGATTACCGCATGATCCGGAACTACAACGGCGTCATGGGAATTCCGCAGATTCTGTCTATCCCGGAGGATTTCCGCGACCCGCCCGACCTCATCAGGCAGATAATAGACATGAACCCGGACAGGCAGTATTGCTTCGATTATTCATCGAGATATTCCATATCCATGCCCTACAAGGTATACCCGTATGGGATAACATATCGTAAATTCGAGAAAAATCACTTTGCCAACGAGAACTTCAGGGAATGGTCATACCTTGTGACAAGGGGGCTTCCATACCCGAAGATGTCCCTTGACTTAGACGAAACGAAGGCCGTCAGCATCTACGGCTACATACATGCCGACCTCGGCAGAAGATACATGCAGATAGGGCTTTCTCCTCTGGCGCAATCGGAGTTCGTCAAGGCCGTTCAGTACGCGCCGGAGTTGTGGCAGTCGCTCTCTCCATACATGGGCAATGTAAATATACAGGAGCTGGGCGCTGCGCAGAAATAAGAATCTTGACAGTATCGTTCAAAAATATTATATTGGTGTCGGACTGTGACAAAAGTTACACTTCTTTGATAACGAGAGTGTTGCAGTCTGAAGTGCCAGGCAGGTGAGGATGACGCGAAAGTTCCT
>DAHWTK010000050.1:11485-11847 GCA_027328825.1 Nitrospirota bacterium | reverse complement strand
ACAGGCTCGACCGCGATAGCTCAAGCATATTGCTCTGACGGCTCAGAGGAAGCGGGTGCTTCCGGTCTATCATCTCTTTGCGCTCGGCCCGTCTATGCGAACGAGCGCCTTGGATAAAAAATCGTTCTCCATGGCGAGCTGCCCGATCTTCGCGTGGAGTTCCTTGACCTCTGAGGCCAAATCGGGCTTACTGTCCTTAGAAAATATTCCCTCCGCGCCCTCCAGCAACTGCTTCTTCCACTCCGTTATCTGGTTCGGGTGGACCTGAAATCGCTCCGACAACTCCGCCAGCGTCCGCTCCCCCTTGATCGCCTCCAGCGCAACCTTCGCCTTGAACCCCGCCGCGTGGTTCCTCCTCGGTC
>DAHWTK010000050.1:0-11475 GCA_027328825.1 Nitrospirota bacterium | reverse complement strand
GGGCTTGAGATGTCCCTTGCCGGGAAAACAGCCCGCCGGGTCATCCGCGTGCTGACGCACCCACCTGTATAACGAATTCTCGTGGACGCCCAGGCTCCGCGCAACCTCCGCTACCGGACGACCGCCTTCAACAAGCCGGACCGCCTCCTCCTTGAACTCCCGGCTAAACTTACGCCTTTCCTCCTTCTCGCCCATGAACTCACCTCCAAGTCAGTAGATTACTACTTGCTTTTCGGTGTGTCCACTAAATCAGGGCAAGGGCATTATGTATCTCCAAGACCGTATTTTATTGACTTTCTAAGCGATTTCCTGTTAAATTTAGGGTGTGTCTGAAAGCCCTGTCGCCGTTAGCGCCGTGATTCTCGCGGGCGGTGAAAACCGCCGGATGATCCACCCGAAGGCCTTTATAAAAATCGGGGGAGTTTCTATAATCGAACGGCAGGCGGCGGTTCTGTGGGGCAGGGGAGCAGGGAATAAAAGCGCGGATGGCGGCTTGGAAGTAAATGGGGAGGGCGGCGCAGAGTGCGCATCGTCCGGGCCGTTGTTCGACGAGCTTATTGTCATAGCCAAAGACCCGGCCCCGTATGAAGCGATTGGACTTAAGGCCCTGCCGGACGCCCCGGAGTTTTCGGCCAAAAAAAGCCCGCTCGTCGGCATCTATACCGGACTTAAGGCGGTAAGAAATGACTTTGCCCTCATCGTCGCCTGCGACATGCCTTTCATATCCGGCAAGCTGGCCCGAAGACTTGCGGATCTCAGGCATGGGCATGACGCCGTCGTCCCGGTAATCGGCGAATACCGGGAGCCGCTTTTTACGGTCTACTCAAAGACGGTAATCGGGCGGATAAAAGAGGCGCTTGAGGGCGGCATGTTTGGGCTTCACAGGGTTTTTAACGGCTTGGACGTCCTGTATGTATCCGAGGAAGAACTAAGGGCCTGCGACCCGGAGCTTCTTTCTTTTGTCAATGTGAATACTCCCGAAGAACTGGAGATTGCCGAAGGCCTGGCAAGGCAGAGGCAAAAAGGAAGGTTTTAAAAGAGATGTACGCAAACAGAATATTGAAGGCCGTCATTATCCCGCTCGCGCTTTTCCTGCTTACTTCATGCGCGGCGGTAAACTCCTCCGTCAGGACCTCCCCGCAAAACGCGAACGACGCCAAAAAGGAACAGCCGCTACCCGCACACGTGGGCGAGGCATACCTGCACTTCCTTAACGGCTATCTTGCCGAGGGAAAAGGGGATTACGAGACGGCTATGAACGAGTATTCGGCTGCCCTGACATACGACCCTGATTCCGCTCCGCTCCATGTCGCCATGGCAAAGACGCTTATGAAACTCGGAAGGCTCTCCGAGGCCCGGGCGGACGCGGAAAAGGCCGTGCAGGAAGACCCGGAATACCAGCCCGCATATCTATTCCTGGGCGCGCTTTATTCCGCCTCCGGAACGAACGACAAGGCTGCGGCGGAATATGAAAAGGCCATAGCCATCAATCCGAAAAAGGAAGACCCGTACGTCTACCTTTCGATAATTTACGCGACCGACGGAAAGTCCGCCAAGGCCATCGACACCCTGAAGGGCCTCGTGAAGGTAAATCCTGCATCGGCGATGGCGTATTTCTACATGGGCAGGATATATTCCGACGCTAAGGAGTACGACAAGGCCATAGCCGCGTTTAAAAAGGCGGCGTTCCTCAAGCCGGAAATGGAAATGGCCCTCACGAGCATAGCCATAGTGGACGAGATAAAAGGGGACATGCCCGCGGCCCAGAAGGAATATGAAAAGATACTGAAACAGGACCCGGACAACCAGGAAGTCCGGACGCGCCTTGCGCAATTGTATATACACAACAAGTCCTACGACAGCGCCATCGAGCAGTACAAGAACCTGCTCAAGACGAACCCGGACAACTCCGACGCCATAACCAACATGGCTTATATTTACCTTGAACAGAAGAACTACAAGAAGGCAATCGAGCAGTTTGAGCTCCTTGCCGCAAGGCACCCCGATGACCCTAAGCCGAGGTTCTATATCGCGCAGGTCTACGAAACGGAAGGGAAATATAAAAAGGCGGCCTCGCAGTACGAGCAGGTGCTGGAGAAAAACCCCAAGGACATAGACTCCATCATGCACCTGGCCTATCTCAAGGAAAAGACAGGCGGCCTGAAGTCTGCCATTGCATATTTGAAAGCCGCAATGAAGGAGAACCCTGAGCGCTACGAACTGTATCTCTACACCGGCATAACGCTCGATTCCGCCGATAAGCCCAGGCAGGCCCTGCCATACCTCGACAAGGCCCTGAAGCTGGAATCCGGAAACGACGAGGTCTACTTCAACCTCGGCGTTACCTACGATAAGATGAAGAACTGGGACAAGATGGTCTCCATGGTAAAAAAGGCCATCTCCATAAACCCGCATAACTCCGAAGCCCTGAACTACCTCGCATACAGCTACGCGGATAAGGGCGTAAACCTGGGCGACGCGCTGAAACTTGCCCGCCGTGCGGTAAATTTAAAACCGGACAACGGTTTTTATCTCGACAGCCTCGGCTGGGTATATTACAAGCAGGGCAAGATGCCGCAGGCTGTGAAATGGTGCAAAGAGGCTGTTGAGGCCGTGCCGGACGACGCCGTTCTGCGCGAGCACCTGGGTGACGTATATTTAAAAGCGGGCAACAAGGACGCCGCAAAGACCCAGTGGGAGAAGTCTCTGGAACTTGACCCTAAAAATATCGCGCTGGCAAAGAAATTCAGGGATGCGGGTTTCGGAGAGCCTCCCTCCGCCAGGACGTCCCCGGTCAAGGTAAATCACAAGACCGGAAGATCCTCAGATATGAAAGTCATACACGATAGCGGGAAGTAAGTACTGTCGGGAAAAATCCTCAAGGGGCCGGCCACATGGGCGGCCCTTTCTTTTCTGGGAATGCGTTTTTTTATTGCGCTTCATTCGTGCAGCCGGCGAGGATGCATAGTTCGCATTGCCCCGATTTTTTCACGCATCTGTCCTTCGCCAGACGAACGATAAGCGCATGATATTCGTTGTATAGTTTTACATCTTCCGGCAGGGAGTCCATGAAGAACCTCTGCACGTCGTGATAGTCCGAGTCCGGCGGGAAAAAGCCGTGCCGGGAGAAGATGCGCTTCGTGTATGCGTCCACGACGAACACCGGCATTTCAAGGGAGTAGAGCAGTATTGAATCCGCCGTCTCCGGACCGATGCCGCTTACGGATAGCAGTTCACGCCGGATTTGCGCGGAGCTGCGTTTGCGCATTTCCTCTGTTTTTCCGTTGTAATTCTCAACAAAATATCTGATGAAAGACTTCAGCCTTTTCGCTTTTATGTTGAAGTAGCCGGACGGCTTTATCAGTTCCGCGAGCGTAGTCTCAGGCATGGCGTTAATCGCTTCCGGAGATAGCGAATCCGACCGCTTTAAGTTGCTTATTGCCTTCTCGACGTTGCCCCAGTTAGTGTTCTGCGTGAGTATCGCGCCCACCATAACCTCGAACGGCGTCTCTCCCGGCCACCAGTGCTGCGGGCCATAGTGGGCGAGGAGGGAATTGTAGATATTCAACAAAGCCGATTCTTCGCTTCGCTCAGAATGACAGGCTTCCTTAACCCCTCGCCCTCCGGGAGAGGGGCAGGAGGTGAGGGCTATTCTACTGGTGGAAATGCCGGTGGTGAGGGTTCCCCTTCTTACCTCATTCACCAGTATATGCGCCCGCCGGGTCGGTTCCGGGAGGCGGTACTTCGTACAGCACTTGATTACTATTTCGCAGGCCGTATCCAAACTTACCATGTGCCCTGCGGAAACGAACACGGGTTTTACTTTTTCTTTCGTCCTGAGCGCGCGCCCGACCTCCTCGCCCTTGTAAACGAGCGGGGATTTCGCGCCTCGCCTTGCCCCAGGTTCCCGGAACTCTCCCACGAGGACGGACTTCGCGCATCCGATAGACGGTATGCCCGTCAGGACGCCCAGGTGAGACGCGATGCCGAAGCCGCGCGGATGGGCTATGCCGTGGCCATCAATCATGAGAATGTCCGGCCTGCTCTTCAGTTTCTTCAGCGCCTTGATTACAATCGGCCCCTCCCGGAATGCAAGGAGGCCTGGTATATATGGAAACGGCGCCTTTCCGGAGGCATGGGTTTCTTCTATAGTTTCCATCTCGGGGAACTTAAGCACCACTACAGCCGCATGGTAATAATCGCTCCCCTTGTCGTACGAAACGTCTGCCCCGGCGACAATGCGAACGTCGCCTGTGCGGTCTCCGAGGATGAGCCGCGACCTGAGCCGTTCCTGGAGACGGACGGCTTCCTTGTAGCTCTTGGGCCAGCGATGTTTTAAGACAGGTTCAACCAAGGCGGGTATTTTCGGTTATCCAGTCGAGATATGCTCTCGAACCGTGGGATATTTCAATGGCGATAATCTCAGGTACTTCATAGGGGTGCATGGAGCGGACCCTCTCTTCAAGCTTCGGGAAGCTGTATGATGCGGCCTTGATTACAAGAAGGCATTCCTGTTCGTCAAAGATCTCTCCCTTCCACCTGTAGATGGAGCGAATGCCCCTCACGATATTCGCGCAGGCCGCAAGCCGCTCCTCCACGAGCGTCCGGCCAATCATGGCCGCAGAGTCCTCGTCCGGCGCGGTAACGAACGCTATGATTTTTTCAGTCATCGCATTTCAGGGCTGTGAAGCTGAGTTCTTTTCCGCCCGCAGGTTTTTCTTCTTTCTCTTTTGCGTAATAAGAAAGCTCGCTTATAAGCGTGGCTTTTATATAACTCGGCGTGTCGTCCGGCTGGCGTAATGAAGGCGGCGGGCTCATTTTATTTATGTTCATGCTGTCGGCCTCCTCCCGGGCGAGACAGATTACCCACCAGGAAAATTCCTCAGCCGTGCTGTAAAACGTATGCCGTTCCTCGTTATTCAGCCCGGTAAGTAATTTTTCGTAATATTTCCCGGATATGCAGTTGAGCCTCTCCGCTCCGGCCAGCATGAAAATGCCCGGAAAAAGCCCGGGGTGATGTCCTATGCCTTCGGCGAACTTCGCCTTGTTCTGTAGTATGTATTTTCCGAGGGCGGCGCGCAGTTCCTTCTCCTGTCCAAGCCTGCCGATTACATACGCCGAATATTCCCGCATGAACAGGGGGTGCTCTATCGTCCCGCCCTGGGCATACGAGAGCGCCGGGGAAAACAGAACCGACAGGACGAAAATAATGCAACTAATCTTCTTCATGGCTATTGCTCTCTTATCTCCGCGCCGAGGCGGTCTTTAAGGGCGTCCATTATTTTTTTGTGTAAGAGGTTTACTTCCTCGTCCGTGAGCGTCTTCTCGAAAGAGCGATAAGTGACGGTATACGCCAGGCTTTTCTTGCCATCCGGTATCGGTGCGCCTTCGTAGTAATCGAAAAGCCTCACATCCTCGATAAAGGCCAGCTTGAGCGACTCTATGGTCTTCTGCACGGAAAAAGATGTAATATCCGTCGGGACGATAACGGCTATGTCGCGCTCCACGGCGGGATATTTCGGGAGCGGCCTGTATGACGGCAATTCCTGCGCGGCCTCGATTATGGACTGGAAATCTATCTCGAAGACATACACATTGGCCGGGATGTCCCATCTTCCGGCTGTGTCCGGATGCAGCTGACCGATATAGCCCGCCGGGCTTCCGCCAATCAGGAGCCTTGCCGCCTTGCCCGGATGCAGAAAAGGCGTGCCCTCCTCCGAGGCAAATACCGCGTTTTGAACCCGCATGGCGTCCAGAAGCTGCTCAACCGCGCCCTTCAAATCGTAGAAATCGGTTTCCCTGACACCGGCGTCCCAGGGTGAGGCAGACCGTACTCCGTACGCAAGACCGCAGATTTTAAGAGGCTCGTTCGGAAGCCCCGCACCGGCGTTAATAAACACGCGGGAGAGCTCAAAGATTTTCATGTCCCTGACGCCGTGGCTCAAGTTCAGAGAGAGGTTGCTAAGCAGGCTCGGCAGAAGGGTCGTGCGCATGACGGACTGCTCGGCAGAGAGCGGGTTCCGCAATGCAACGGTCTTTCTCCTGAAATCGTCTTCGGGCAGGCCGAGCCGGTCGAAATCTCCCGGGTTCATGAAACTATAGTTTACCACTTCGTAAAAACCGCAGTCATGCATCGCTTCCCTTGCCCGCCTGGATGCAATGAGAGCGACGTCTGGTTCCCGCGCCGCAACGGCGCGCGCGGGCATCGAGCTTCTTATCTTGCCGTATCCGTAGACCCTCGCGGCCTCCTCGACGAAGTCTATCTCGCGGGTCAAATCCGGCCTGAACGCGGGCGCCTGAAGGAGAATGGAATCCGCGGTCTCCTCGTGTATTTTTATATGCAGCCGCTTCATTATGTCGGCTATCTCGTTTTTTTCGAGGGCTGCCCCGAGCACGTCGTTCACCTTCGCCACGCGGAGAGTAACCACGGGCATCTTCAAGGGATTCGGATATTCGTCTATACGCTCCGCCGCTATCTCGCCGCCCGCAAGCTCCGCAATCATGGACGCCGCCCTGTCAAGGGCCTTTATGACGGCTTCCGGGTCCGCGCCTCGCTCGAAACGATGAGACGCCTCCGTATGCAGGCCGAGCTTCCGGGATGTCTTCCGGACGCAGGGCGGGTTGAAATAAGCCGATTCGAGGAAGATTTCCGTCGTCCCGTCAGAGACCTCGGAATTCTGCCCGCCCATCACCCCGGCAAGGGCTACAGGCCTGTCTGCGTCGCAGATAAGGAGCATACCGGCTGAGAGCGTTCTCTCTATGCCGTCAAGCGTCGTAAACACCTCTCCTTCCTCAGCCGGGCGTACGATTATCTCCTGGCCTGCGAGGAACTGGTAGTCGAATGCATGGAGTGGCTGTCCCATTTCCATCATCACGTAGTTCGTCGCATCGACGACATTATTTATGCTTCGCACCCCCACGGCCCGAAGCCGCCTCCTCATCCACGCCGGGGACGGCCCGACCGTAATGCCCGTAATCAGTCTTCCGGCATAGCGCGGGCAAAGCTCCTGGTCTTCCACCGTAACCTTCATCCGCCCCGCTATCTTCGCGCCATGCTCGGTCAATCTTAACTTCGGCTGCCTGAGGGCGGTCCGCGCAAGGGCCGCCGCCTCACGCGCAATGCCTATCGTGCAGAGGCAGTCCGGACGGTTAGGCGTCACGTTTATCTCCATCGCCCAGTCGTCAAGGCTTATGGCCTTGACTATATCCTCGCCCAGGGGCGCATCTTCAGTGAGTATCATAAGCCCGGAGGATTCCTTCGCAAGCCCGAGTTCCTTCTCCGAGCAGAGCATCCCGAAGGACATTACGCCCCGGAGCTTGGTCTTTTCTATCTTAAGTCCGCCTGGCAGTTTCGCCCCGGCCATCGCCAGAGGGACCTTGTCCCCGGCCTTCATGTTCTTCGCGCCGCAGACGATCGGCAAGATTTCCTTGCCGTTATCCACCTCGCAGAGCGTGAGCTTGTCGGCATTCGGATGCGGACTTATCGACACAATCCTGCCCACGACCACGCCGCTTATGCCCTCGCCCAGGTATTCCAGGCCCTCGACCTCCAGCCCGGCCATTGTCAGCCTGTCGGAGACCTGCAAAACCGTCAGGTCGGTATCCACGAACTCCCTTAACCAGTTAAAGCTTATGCGCAATTTTACTTATCCTCTGTAATTATTGCTTTTGTAGCTGCCTGATTCATCAGGCGATTTTAAAAAGCGCCCCATAAATGGGGCAGCTACAAGTGTTTTAATATGGCTTTATCGCCTTCTGCCGGAGAAATTCCTCAAGCTCCTTTTTTATCCTGCCAGGAAATCCTATCATGTCCATCGGCATAACACCCGTCTTCGGCCCTTTGGGCGTTGTGTAATCAATCAGAAAGAACTCTCTGGTTCGCCCTTTTTTGCCTGGGACGACCCTGAATCCGGCCTTGACCGCCCGTTCCCAAGGGCATCTGTCCTTTTTCCAGGGGTTTATGCCGTAGACCGTAAAATCTTTCTCGCTCCACTCGAACACCGGGAACTTCCAGAAACGATATACCGCCGCTATTACAATGATGTTCAGGACATACAGAAGCGCGAGCGGCGCAAATGTCAATGGACCCTGGAACCTTTTCAGGAGATAGCCAAGGACGACGTCCGCCCCGATGCAATAAAGAATGACCTCGTTCATCCTCTTCTGTGATAGAAACATCCGCCCTCCGCGCATCAGAACTGCCTCAGGAAGCGCATGTCGTTCTCATAGAAGAGGCGTATGTCGTCGATGCCGTATTTTAGCATCGTTATGCGCTCCATACCGAGGCCGAAGGCAAAACCCGTGAACTCTTCCGGGTCGTATCCGACGGCCCGGAAGACCTCCGGGTCTACCATCCCCGATCCCAGTATCTCAAGCCAGCCCGTGCTCTTGCACACGCGGCAGCCCTTCCCGCCGCATATAACGCACCGTATATCCACTTCCGCCGAAGGCTCCGTGAACGGGAAGAAACTCGGCCTGAAGCGGGTTGCCGTGCCGGAACCGAACATTTTCGATATGAACGTCTCGAGCACGCCCTTCAAGTGCGAGAAATTTATGTTCCTGTCCACCATCAGCCCTTCGACCTGATGGAACATCGGCGTATGCGAGACGTCCGCATCGCAGCGATATACTTTTCCCGGCGCAATTATCTGTACAGGCGGGCGGCAGGATTTCATCGTACGCACCTGCACCGGGGACGTATGTGTCCGAAGGACGACCTCGTCGGATACATAGAATGTGTCCTGCATGTCGCGGGCGGGGTGATCCTTTGGCATGTTCAGTGCCTCGAAGTTATAATAATCGAGCTCCACTTCGGGCCCTTCCGCGACGGAGAAACCCATCTCCCTGAATATCTCCACCACCTCCCGCGTGACGGTCGTGATTGGATGCGGCCTGCCCATGCCCGGTCTCCTGCCCGGCATAGTTACGTCTATCCTCTGCGAGGCCAGCTTCTGCGCGCGTTCTGTGGCGGCGAGTTCTTCGCCCCTGGCCTTGAGGGCGGCTTCGTAGCGGCCAGCCATTTCGTTTAATAGGCGTCCGGCTTCCTTTCTGTCTTCCGGGGCCTCCTGCGGGATTTTCTTACGGAGTATGGAGATAATCCCCTTCTTGCCGAAAAGCTCCACCTCTACGGCCTTAAGGTCGTCCGTAGTGTGAGCGAGACTTACGATTGCCTCTTCCCCGCCGAGCTCTTCCGCGATTCGGGGTATCAGTTCCCCGAGCCTTCCCGCGTTCTCAAGGCGCTCCTTTACGTCCCTTGCATTCTTTAAAAACCGCATGAGCGGCATATCTCTCCTGTGAATTTTGCAGTTAAATTATGAATTATATAGCAACGACACCCGATTTTCAATAACGAATCAGGATGTCTGACAAAATTTTCTTGACTTATTGCGGCTCAAAATATATGATAATAAGCTTACTTAACCAAATAATCAGGATGATTTGCCTCTTTTGATAACGGTTACCGGTTTTGCGGTGGGCGCAGGGGGCGGAAAAGGCAGGCGGGAAGGGGTTTTTAAGTCCTTTATAAATAAAGGATTGACAAAATTTCGGCTATAATGTATAAGATGTCGCCCGAAGGATTCCCTGGCAGGCGGCTTAAGGGGAGGTGGCCGAGCGGTTAATGGCAGCAGACTGTAAATCTGCCGGTCTTGCACCTACGGAGGTTCGAACCCTCCCCTCCCCACCATTTAGCTTATTGGTTTTGCGGGTGTAGCTCAGTTGGTAGAGCGCCAGCCTTCCAAGCTGGGGGTCGCGGGTTCGAGCCCCGTCGCCCGCTCCATTAACGGAGTTTGAAGGGCCGGCTCCCGATGGCTCGTAAAGTATTTTTTGCGGTTCTGGCGGTCTTTTCGGCGGCGCTTCTTTTCGGAGAAAGCGCGAGAGCCGATGGTCATATAATAAAGGCGCAGGCCGGGACTGTAAAGGGACAGGCCATAGAGGCCCTTAACGCCGGAGATTTCGACGGCGCAATAAAAATACTTGATAACATCGGCTCCCAGGATCCTTTCGACGACGACTACAAGATTTTGCTGGCTCAGGCGTACGACGGGCGGGGTTGGAAGAGGCTGAACGCCGGAGACTTCAATGGAGCGATTGAGGATTTCGGAAAGGCGCGCTTAAACGAGCCTGACAAGAAGTTCTCGACGTATTTCGGGCTTGCGTACTGTTCCTATCGCCTTGAGCATTTGGACGATGCGCAGGGTTATCTCGATGAGGCGCTTTACCTGAACTCCTCCAGCGCGCAGGCCATGACTCTGAAGGGGCAGATATATTATCAGCGCGGGCGTCTGCGGGATGCCGTGTCGGAGTGGGAACAGGCCGTTCAGGAAAAACCCGGAGACAAAGTCATTCAGGGCCTGCTTGCGAAGGCCAGAAAAGAGCTTGGAGTGGAAGGCTCCTTCACGAGGAGGGAGACCTATAACTTCAACTTAAAATATGACGGCGAGGAAGACAGAAAACTGGGCGAGCTTGTGCTCGACATCCTTCAGGATGTATCGTCAGATGTCGGGAGCGATCTCGACTTCTACCAGAAGGAGCCTATTAACGTCATCCTCTATACACGCCGGCAATTCGTGGATATAACCGATGCGCCCGGATGGTCGGACGGTGTTTTCGACGGCAACATCAGAATCCCCGCGGGTGGCGGCAGGATAGATAAAACAGCCCTTTCGGCGGTGCTTCATCACGAATACACGCACGCCGTTATCCATACTGAAGTCAGCGGCCATGTGCCCGCCTGGCTGGACGAAGGGGTCGCGCAGTACGAGGAACACTGGGCCAGGCGACGAGGGGCTGTTGATTTTACGCCCATGCCGCTTTCGAGCCTGGATTCGACTTTTATAAGCATGGATACGGCAAAGGCGCGAGAGGCATACGCCGAATCGCTCTCCGCTGTCCGGTATTATGTAAACAGGTTCGGGATGTACAGCCTCTCCCAGCTTATAAAGGAAATGGGAAAAGGCAGGGACGTATCCGGAGCCATGAAATATGCCGCAGGCGTCAGCCTCCCGGAGTTCGATCGGGACTGGCGTGAAGACCTGGGCAGGTAGCAAAACCGTTACTTTCTTTTCGGGTGAAAAGAAAGTAACCAAAGAAAAGCCGGACAGTCTCGCTTTCTTTTGGTTACTTTTCTTTCACGTGAAAGAAAAGTAACGCCGACGTAGCTCAGTTGGCAGAGCGCGTCCTTGGTAAGGACGAGGTCACCAGTTCGATCCTGGTCGTCGGCTCCAGGAAACAGTCAGGCGAGGGGAAGCATTCCGGCGAAACGTGAAAAACCGGGCGCCGGGAGGTTTGCACCTTCGTGTTTTTTCGTTTTTCAAGGCAGGCGTATTAAACTGAAGTAACAAAAATACAGGCGGGGCAGGCTTTAAATAAATGCCTTTACCCGGCCCAAGGGGGAACAATGGCAAAGGAGAAGTTTGAGAGGAAGAAGCCGCATGTTAATGTGGGTACGATAGGTCATGTTGATCACGGGAAGAC
>DAHWTK010000004.1:27329-33279 GCA_027328825.1 Nitrospirota bacterium | reverse complement strand
AGAATCTCGACTGGGAAGCCACCGTAGCCATCGACAGAAACGATGTCGAGGACGATGCCGTCGGCATATATACGCCTATGGTGAAGGCGCTTGCCGATGCAGCTGCGACGCATCCGGACGAACTGGTATTTAATCTTATGACCGGCGGCTTTGCCAATTCCTGCTACGACGGCATCTCGTTCTTCAATGCCGCGCATCCGACCGGTGCATCAACACAGTCCAACCACGGCACCGCGGTTCTCACGCCGACAAGCTATGCCGCTGCCCGCGCGCAGATGATGTCGCTGACGGACGAGCATGGAAAGCCGCTTAACGTGGTCCCCGATATACTTGTCGTGCCGCCGCAGCTTGAGAGCGCGGCGCTGGGAATATTGCACGCCGATGTCTATGAGGACGGCACCTCCAACGTCTTCAGGGATTCGGCTGACCTTGTCGTCGCCCCGTATCTCTCCGGTAGCCCGACGGCCTGGTACCTGCTCGATACGAAAAAGGCTGTTAAGCCTTTCATCTTCCAGAGGAGGAAGCCGCCCGTTTTCGTCTCCAAGGATACGCCGGACGACGAAGGAGCGTTCATGAAGAAGGAATATGTCTTCGGCGTGGATTCGCGCGACAACGCCGGATACGGCCTCTGGCAGCTCGCGTATGCATCGGACGGGACGACGCTCAATTAATCATGTATATATCCATATCCGATTTATACGTCCCGGAAGACGTATTGATACGTCTCACGGACGACGAGTCCAGTGGTTCCATAAATGCCGCGCGAACGGACGACGCAATCTCCTCCGCGCAGGCGGTTGTGGACGCATCGCTGTCGATGCAGTACGATGTGCCGCTTGCAACCCCGCCGCAGCTCGTGATAAAGCTTACGGCTGATATAGCGGTATACAACCTTTACCTCCGCCAGGCAATTGTCCCGGCGGAGGTGAAGGACTCCTACGCCCGCGCGATTGAAACATTGCAGAACATTGCAAAAGGCGCCCTTTTACTGCCTTCCTCTACGCCTGGAACGTCGGTTTCAAGCAGCCGTCGAGACTTCAGCCGGAAGACATTGAAGGACTTCTAAAGGAGGTGAGACATAAATGGCGGTTTATACGCGAAAGGACCTTCTGGATGCGGTCGCCTCAGTCCTGTCGCCAATGCTCATACCTGGCGGCGGCTCTGTGCGCTCGGTCTTTGTCAGCGACTATATCAAGCCGGAAGATATCCTGGCGAAATCGCCCGCTCTGCCTTCAATCGCGGTCGTTTTCATGTCCTCGTCATGCAGGCCGGGGCCGTATCAGGGCTATGCCGAAAGGATCAATTTCGGTATTGTCGCCGTTACGAGGCATGATATTTCGCCCGCGCCGCTTGACCTGCTGGAGGGCGTACGGCCCCTGCTGATTGGAAAGGATCTTAATGTCGGGACTTATCCCCCGAGGCTTGAGAGCGAGTCGGCCATGAGCGTGCGGGAAGATGTCGCGTATGCCACTGCGAATTATCACCTGCTCCGGTATGTAACCCTGGAAAGCTGAATCGGGAGGTTTTGATGTCAGGCGCTTCTTTTACTGCGATTGGTCTTACCCCGCTCAATTTCTCGGTAAACCCGGGTTATCCAGGCAAGGTCACGCTGGATACCGGTTTCGTAAACTTAAAGAGCGAAGGGGGCGAGGATATTTTCATTCGCAAGGCCGACAGCTCGATGCTCATCGCGCTGAATTTTTCCGGGCTTCCGGCATCTGACTTCGATGGCGGATTTGATTATGCCACGGGAACGCAGGCCGCTGGCAGTCAAAGTCTTGTCAACTGGTTCATAAGCCAGACCGGCAAAACGTTCACCTATGGAGACCCGTTTGGCAATTCCCACTCAGTGGTGTTCGTCCAGGAAAAACTTGAGTTTTCTTTTACAGAGGACGGCGCATACGACGGGACCCTGCTCCTTAAGGAGATAATCGGCTGATGCAGACTGTAAACCAAAATTTTGCTGCGGCTGCGGCAGGGCATCAGCCCGCGTGCGTACTCGTCGTTTTCCATTTCGCAAGCGGCGACGTATTTATATCGGACAGATCGGTAACGCCGCCAAACGGACCTGCATTTTCAGGCCTTGTAACGAACTGGGCCGCGCCCGTCGGTTCTTACAATGGTCTCTTCTCGATTGCCGTTCCGGAGATTGAGATAGAGATTGCCGATTCAGGGAATCCGCCGCTAGCGGAACTGGTAGAATCAAACGACGTGGAGAATACCGAGATAGAACTGTTCGCATGGTTTGAGGGAACCGATTACGCCGACAAGGAGGCCATAGGAAAATTTAAAATCTCCTCTAACAATGCCGGGCGTGGAGTCGGCTCGGCGGCCGTTTCCTATGGCGATAATTCCGTCAGGCTGCGTCTTGCGGGCGCTTTTAAAGAAAGGAACCGGCAGGTCGGGACAATCATAAGCAGGGACATATGGCCGAATGCGGAACCACATGCAATAGGCAAGGCGGAAAACATTATTTACGGTTTTGTGCAAAATGTACCATGCCCGGCAGTCTCCGCAGGCGCGGTTACTACGCTGGTATCGGATATTACACCATCGCAGACGGACGGCATTGAACTCTCGCTCGCGCCCGGCGAAATGGCGTTTCCGCCCTCAGGAGTGGTGCAGGTCGGCGAAGAGAGAATAAGCTATGCCGGTTTCTCCGGGAAAATATTGACCGGCGTGTCACGGGCCGCGGAGGGAACCCAGGCCTTTTCCCATAACAAGGGAGCGAAGGTGTTCGAGGTGCTGGGTTCTTATGATTATCTCGTGGCGGGACATCCGGTTCAGTCTATCGGGAACGTCTATGTGGACGGCGTTCGGGTAACTTCCGGCGTAACCGCTATCCCCGACGACGAAAACGGGAGGGCGAAACTCTCGTTCGGCGACAGGTTTATTCTGGAGAAATCGGTAGATTTAAGCGTCAGCCAAGGCACCCATTCGCATCAGAACACAACGTGGAGCGGGCAGGGAAGTCAAACATCGTCAACGCGCTGGACGGCATCGGTAAACCCTGGCTGGGCGGAAAATGAACACGCAGGCAATGCCTTCGTGGATTCCGCCGGCAATTATTTCTACATCATAGACAACGGCTCTGATTATGTAGATGTGCAAAGCATAAATGGCTATGCGCTGGCCGCTGGCATTTATGCGGGCACGATAATCCAGGCGCAAATCGAGACCATCTTTCAGGATGCTATAGAGGATACATTCGACGCCCCCGCCGCCGGCGACGCCTATGCCCTGTGCGACAAGAGCCTGAACGATTTCGGAGCGATAATAGTCCAGGGAGGCTATATCGACACGGTCAGATCGTTTCTGGCGACAGACAAGGGATATATAGTCGGCGCCAAAATCTGCGCCGCTATCGGGCAGGCGACATATAACGGCGTCGGCATGAGCACGGTCCTTGGCGGGATTTTCTCCGGCGCATATATCCAGGGCGGCGGGTCTTCAATGCAGGTGTGCAAGACCCCCGGGACTATCGTTCGCGGCACAGTCGGCGAGGTTTCCTGGAATGATTTTTCCGGCATGGCGCTGCGTGCCGCGTTTGTTTCTGGTACAGCCGCCGCCGCATTCTTTGAACATTGGGTTGAAGTAACCTACGTCCCGTATCATACATCGACGCCCGCATCCGGTGTCGCGCTTTCCGGTAGATCGGCAGCCGATTATGTTATTGGCCGGACTGTCAGCTGCGACGTGAACGGTATTTTTGACGATACCGCCGGGAGTATCACGGGAACCCCTGGCGCGCTTATAGAAAATCCGTCGGACGTGATAAGTCATTTTCTCGTGAATTACCTGGACATGCCGGCATCTGAGATTGACGGTTCGTTCGCGTCGGCCAGGTCATCCCTTGCAGGCGCTATTACGGGCGGATATTCGTTTGCGGGGGTAATAGACGCGGCGGTGGATGGGTTTAAGTTTGTCGAAAAACTCCTCCAGCAGTCGCGTCTGGCGATGACGCACGACGGGTATGTTGCGAAATTGAATTTTCTGTCAAACACTCCGGCGTCTGTTGACCTGACGGTAGAGACGGAGATGGTTCCAATGGGAGGTTTGAGGATTTCCCGCACCGGGAAAGATGAGATTTTAAATTCTCTCGACCTTCATTACCAGAAGGATTTTATCAATGGCGGAAAATCCGCAGCGTATTTATCCGTATGCTCCTCGTCACCCCTTTATCCTTACGGCGGGGATACTGCGTCAGTTTCAAAATACGGTGAATTAACACCGGGGCATTCCTTTCTGTTTAATTTCGTCGTTTCAGACTTGCAAGCGTCAGACCTGCGTGATTTTTTTATCACCCGCTATAAAGACGTCAAGAGGCGCATAGAAGTCTTTACACTTCTTGACTGTTTCGGCGTCGAGCCTGGGGATGTTATTTCGTTTGACTGGCCGATAACGTATTTCTCTTTATCGGGCGCGCAGTTTTTTGTCGAGGAGGTGTCGTTTCTTCCCGGCAGTTTCAATAAGAAAAGACCGGATCAACTCCGGCTGACTGTCCGCGAGGTATAGGCATGGATTGGCTGACGCGGGTATTGGCTGCCGCAGTCGGATTCCTCCTGGCGTTTTTTTATTCTCGCACGATGCGGGTGGCAGACCAGGCGCCAGAGAAGTATATGGGCAGGCACGACTGTGAGACTACGCGCATTGAATGCAGGCATAATAATGAGCTTTGGCGGGACGAGGTCCTGCAGAGGCTGGAGCGCATGGAGTCAAAAATGGACAGGATGGCCGAAAGGATATTTACATAGTATGGAACTGGAACTCAGACGAACATGGCACGATTCAAACTGCACCATTGGCGAGCTTTTTATCGACGGCGGCGCGTTGCGGGAATGCTATATCCTTGAGCCGCCTGTGCGTGAGATTGAAGGCTTGCCTGTCGTGAAATGGAAAGTGCCGGAACATACTGCGGTGCCGCGCGGCAGGTATAAATTAATCCGCAGGTTTTCTCCAAGGCACAGGAAGATTGTGCCGTGGCTAACAGATATTAGTGATTTCGATGATGTGGAAATCCACTCCGGGAATACCGCAATCGATACAAAAGGATGCCTGCTTCCCGGTATGGACAAAGGGGATGACGCCGTTTTCAGGAGCGTCGCCGCATTCAAATCGCTGGATGCAAAAATCGCCGGTGCGATTGAAAGCGGCGAGCAGGTATTTATAACAATATCATGAGCAAGGGAGGGAATAATGGATAACCCGAAAACCACAATTACCGGGATAATCACCGGAATTATCAGCCTGATGGGATTCTTTCACGTAGGCATTCCGGACTGGGTAACGCCTCTGGCGACCGCTATTGGCGTAACGCTTATCGGCTTTTTTGCAAAAGACGGCGGTGCCAGTCAGGCCGCTAAATAGGGAAGGATTTCAGGGACATGACGATCAGCATCGTATCCGGGATTATAGGACTCCTAAGCGCGCTGGCCGCCGTGTTCCTTAAATTCTGGCCGGAATGGGAAAGAAAACGCAGTTTAAAAATAAGCATGGAGGCCTCGGATGGATTCGGGCGGGAACTTCTGGAAGGTAATGACATTGGTGTTTCTGTGCGCCTGTCTGATGAGATTGACCGCATGCGCCGAGAAGAGGGTGGCGATTCTTCAATCTGATCGACTTATTGAGACAATACCGGATAATCATTGTGTCGATTGCCACGGGAACTGGTACGACGGACGCAAGGTAATTTCAGGCGGATACCTTCTGGACATATTCAAGGAGTTGCAAAGCAAATGAAAAAAATTCTATTTATACGGTTAAAACCCAGGGTTAAGAGAAAGGCCCTCGTTGTGATAATTATTTTCTTGTGCGGATGGAATGTATGCGCTTTCGCGGAGCCTGTGGGTCTATCGTCGCAACAGATTAACCGGTTATACGTGAATAAGTACGCGTTCAATAACGCCACGTCGGACTTGCATAATCAAATTCCGAAATACGTCCTCATCGA